>JAIRXI010000359.1 GCA_031268395.1 Tannerella sp.
CGAATATCATCCTGGATGCCACCCGGATTTCCGCGATGACGGTGAGTGCGACGGCCTCCCTGGTCAGCGAGCCGCTCAAGGCGCTTACCTACACCAAGTGTCTGAAGGGCGGCCCCCTGATTGTGGCCGCCACAACAGGTGAAGTAAAGGCAGGTGCGACGTCGCGGAAAGAGCAGATGCGACAGCTCAGGGAGATCTACGGAGGCCGGCAGGAAGGCTCCGACAGATACACCTGCCGGCTACCCTTCGAAGGCGAACTGCCCGAAGGCGCCGAGGTCATCGCCGCCGGAGATGTGGCCGCGTATATCAGCGCTGCCGCAGCCGAAGGCGAAGCCGACGATGTCACCCTGGAAGAATTGGAGAAAATCCTGTCGGAAGAACCGCCGGCATAAGGCAGGCGGAACGTTTCCCGGCAGCACGGAAAAAGAAACGCCCCCATCCCCGCGATGCAGGGCCGTTTAAAAAGAAAACGGGATCCGGAACCCTGTAGAGACGCGATTCATCGCGTCTCTGTAAAACCCGGAAGGCGAAACCCGAAAAGCCTTGACAGAGTAAGGGAAGATTTTCACAAATAAACAATTGAATGAAACGAGCAGTATTTTTATTGACAGTATTTTTTTGCGTGTCTGCTGTTCAGGCACAGGAAGTGGAGAAGAAGGACCGGGCACAGGATCCCAGTCCGGCAGTGAGCGCGGCCAAGCTGGCCGCAGAATTGGCCGGTTACGGCTATCGCAACAAATCGGCGCTCTCGCTGGCGAATGCGGCACAGATTATTGCGCAGCACCCGTTCAGGGAATTGACGCCGGAAAAGAGCGAATCCGAAGGCAGCGGCAGCGCAGCCGGAGCGGTAAAGGAGAATGAGACGCCCGAACTGGAATTTGACCGGCTGATTGCCGATGCCAGGACCCTGGCCGGCGGCGACAAGTCGATGCTGGCGCTGGTCGATCAGGTGGCCAAGTCCGGAGCGGCGGAAGCCGAGGCCAGCAAGGGCCGAAAGGCCGGACCCGCCGCGGTGAGCAGAAGAGTGGAGGCCCAAAGTTCGTATGTGGATTATGTGACCTTCGTCAAGGGAGAACTGGCGGAAGTGGCCATTTCCGGAGACGGCGATACCGATCTGGATCTGTACGTCTACGACGAAAACGGAAACCTGATTGATTCCGATGCGGATTATACGGACGACTGTTATGTCTCCTTCCTCCCCAAATGGACCGGAGCGTTTAAAATCCTGGTCAAAAACAGGGGGCATGTCTATAACCGGTACGTGTTGCTGGTGAATTGAAGGAATGTGCCGGAGAGGCTGTTTCCGGATACGGAAATGTATCCGGAACAGCCTTTTCCGCAAGAAGTGTCTACAATGAAGAAACCGGTTTTTAGTTCATATCTCCGGAAGATAGTGGCCGTCTGTTGCCTCTGCGGCGGCAGCGGACTGTCCGCACAGGAACGGCCCCCTGCCGCTCCGGATGCTCTTCCGCAGCCCTGCTTCTATTTCCTCGGCGTGTGCGTGGACGGCGCCGTTCCTGAGACAGGCGTCTGGCAAAAGCGGGATTCGGTTTATGTAAACGACCGGAACGCAACCGCAAAGAACGTCCTCCCGGTCACGCCGTATACCGCGGATTCCATCCTGAACCGGTATGAAAACATGGACCGGTATGCCTTCAGGGGGCGATACGGCGAATATGCGGAACAGTATCTCCAAATGATGATCCGCCTCCCGGACGGCGCGCTGGAAAAGTATGACGACATTTCCTATTTGCTTGACTACTGGATGTATTATTCCTCGAAATGGAAGGGCGATCCGAACAGGACTTCCGAACTGATGGCGCTGTCGGCCCTCGAACTGGAAAAATATGTACCGGAGAAAGACCGTGCGACGGTCGAGCGGCACCGGCTGTGGATGCTGTACGATTCCTATCTGGCCGTAAAAAAGGAAGCCAGGGCATGTGCATACTGGGCCGAACTGCATGAAAAAGATCATGTCCGGTATCGTACGCCGCAGGAATTTCTGTACGGGCTGGCCCGCCTTTTGATTTTTGAGCAGGACATGAGCTGCGAGTCGTGCGCAGCCGGACTGACGTCGCAGTTTATCCGTCAGTACGACAGGGGAGAATGGCGGGGAAACGCAGCCGGACAGCCACTCGAAGTCGAAATCATGCTGGCCGACGCCATCCGCCATCTCACAAACCGGGAAGAGTTGAAGACCGTGGCGCTCGATCTCAAAAATGAACTCCTGAAAGCGCTGGAGACCGGAGCGCTGACCTTTGACCCGAACCGTCCGGAATGGTACCGGCTGCTGAACGAAGTATATCTGGACGGCCGCCTGAAACCGGTGAAAACAATCGCCCTCCTGAAGCAGGATCTGCAGGACTTCGCGGAAGCCGGCGGCATACGCACGGACGACGACCGGTATGTCGCCCGGATGGAATACCTCTTTTATTACAGCCTGTATCAGTTCATCACCGGAGAAAAGAATCCGCAGCATCTGACGCCCGTCCTGCAGGAGACGGAACGTCTGGGCTTCAACCCCTCATTCCGGGCCACCTACAGCCGGATCGAAAAGGAACTGGCGGCGATACTCCTGAAGAAAACGGGCGCCGGCCATGCCGCCGACACAAAACCGCCGAAAATCACCCTCCTGTCGCCGCCCGCCCGATCGACGGAAGCCACCGTACAACTGTCGGGTATCGTGACCGACGAAAACGACATCCGCTTCCTGAACATCGGCGAACAGGAAACGTCCGTCGAAACCGACGGCTCGTTCAATGCCATCCTCCCGCTCGAAAAGGGGAAAAACAGCATCCGGATTGTCTGCGAAGACGTCCACGGCAACCGGACGGAAAAAAAGCAGGAAATAGAATACACCCCCGTTTCGGATCCCTTACTGACCCGGAAAGATTATGCCTTCATCATCACGTTCGACCGCTTCAGGGCCGGCTCCAACTGGAAACCGCTTAACAACACCAAAAAGGACGGCGAAGACATCGGACGGCACCTTTCCGAAACGTACGGATTTGAGGTGGAATACAGGCGAAACCTCGACAAGAAGGAATTTAACCGCTTCCTCTATACCCGCATCGGCGAAGGGGAATTTTCGGCATACGACCAGGTGCTGATCTACATCAGCGGTCACGGAGACCGGGACGGCAACTGCCTGGGTTATCTGGTGATGAGCGATTCGGAAGACAGCCGGACGGATTTCACACACGACACCTATGTCTCCTACGCCGACCTGACCTCCCGGCTTCGCTCCTACGACCGGTGCAGACACATCCTGCTGATTGTGGATGCGTGCCACAGCGGGGCGATCGAAGAAAGCCTGGCTTTTGAAGCCAAGGGCGCCGTGGAGACCTCCTCGAAAAGCGAGGAGCTGGTGCGAACCGGACTGCGCGCACCCACCCGCTTTTTCCTCACCAGCGGCGGACTGGAGCAGGTCTCCGACGGACAGCCCGGCTACAACTCTCCGTTTGTGATCGAGTTTCTCAAGGCCTTACAGATGGAGAATGCACGCAGTGGGCTGCTTACGCTCACGGACATCCACCCCTACTTCGGCAAGGAGAAACGCAGCAGGTTTGATCCCGCCGGGATACAGTGCGACGAACACAAGGTCACCGGCCCCCAGTGGGGCGCCTTCGGGCAGAATGTAACGGGTACCAACTTCATCTTCACGGTCAGGAACAGCCCGAAGACGGAATGATCGAAAGAATAACTTGACAAAGAAAACAACAGATAATGTATTAATATTTTAAATGATAGAAAGATGAGAACAAAGTTTATTTACAGATGGATGTGTATGATGGCCGCAGGCCTGTGTATGTTATCTTCCTGCGTCC
>JAIRXI010000374.1 GCA_031268395.1 Tannerella sp.
GTTAAGAGTTTTTATTTCTATTGTCACTTTTTTTGTCGGCAATTCGACAAACGCTTTCCCGAAACCAGTCATTGATTGAATCATGTTTATTTTGATTTTTTTAAAGAACAAAGATAATGAAGCATTGCGAAAATAGCAAAAATCGAACATAAATTTCAAAGTCAACGCATCAAAAATTCAACAAAGCCATCAAATATTCTTGTTCCAAGCAGCTTTAAGATGTTAGAAACTAAACTGGCTTTTGTTGAGGTATCTTTCTTCAACAGATTGGGAAACTGTTTAAATTTTACTGAGAATAAATTCTATTGAGCCTCAAAGCAATAAATGCCAGAAGTATCATCACCGTAATGGTAGAAATCCTGAATTTAAAATCTTTGGCCAACCTGCGAAAATTTTCCAGTCATGAAAAGGCTCTCTCCACCATCCACCGTTTGGGCTGGGACGTAAACCCAAGTGATTTTCTGAACGCAGGGTTAATTCTTCCTGTTGAATTTGAAAGCCCTTTTACCTACAAACCACTTGCGAAAGTTGAATAATTCGTTTGAGAAGGCTGTCTACAGAAGTGGGCGGCCTCCTCTTTTTGAATGAAGCATGGAGCATTTTCTATGACTTGGTCGGCAAAAAAAACGTTTTATTGGCAGAAAAGTCATCGTAATCGTTTGCATTGTTTTTTTGCCGCATCTCAAAAAAACCGATAAAAAATACGGTTTGCATGTTTTTTCATCGTATTTTTGTCCGCGTGTCCGTGAAACGGGTCATGATCCGTGACTGTTTCACGTTCCGTCAAAGATAACTGTATGAATATAGAATATTGAATTATGCGCAAATCAGTCAACTTGTTTGCTATGTTGTTTGCGGCGGGTGTGTTGTTCACGGCCTGCGAGCGCAAGCCGGTCGTACGTTTCACCGTTATTTCCGATACGCATTTCGGCCATGCAATGGCTGGGGAGAATGTCGTCCGTTCGCTAAAAGTCCTTTTCGCTAAACGGCCTCTCGTAGAAGCCCTTTTTGTGGTGGGCGACCTTACTGACAATGGCCGGATCGAACAGTATGAACAGTTTGTTTCCGTCTTCGGCGACAAGTCCCTGGTTCCGGAAGGTGTAGCCCTGTACTTCATGCTGGGCAACAATCACGACAGAACCTGTGAAGACGGAAAGGATATTTTTATGGAGAAGACCGGACAGCCCCTGCGACATTACGTCGACATCGGGGGATATCCGTTCATCGCCTTCAGCGAGGGAGGCCGCCGGTCGAACGAATTTAACCGGGATGCCGGGCAATGGCTGGCCGGGACAATGGCCGATGCAGCACAGAGATGCCCCGGAAAACCGATTTTTGTCTTTTCGCATGTGCCTCCGCTGAACACCTGCTACGGTTCGTCCGTCAGTGACGGCTGGGGCACGGACATATTCCTGCCTGTATACAACCGCTACCCGCAGGCCATCGTTTTCGGTGGACACAGTCACTTCCCGGTTGGCGATCCGCGTTCCATCCATCAGGGAGTTTTTACCTCCGTCAATGATGGAAGTCTCTACTACAGCGAGATAGCGCCGGGCGAAGTCGACGAAGGCATTCACCCTCCCGGTTTTCGGGAGGTGCTTGAGGGGTTGATCGTCAATGTGATGCCGGACGGAACGGTCGAAATAGAACGTTGGGACACGTTCCGCGACGAAGAAATCCTGCCCCGCTGGGTAGTCGAAGCACCGCACGACGGCAGCAGGTTCATCTACAAAGACCGCGATGGCCTGCCCGCGCCTGTTTTCGGACTCGACGCCGTCCTGACGGGCAAGCTGGATGGCAACACTTACGAAGTCACCATTCCGCAAGCCTCCGACAATGAAGCCGTATTCAAGTACTGCATTGATTTTTTGAAAGACGGCCGCACGGTCTATTCCAGCAGCATCTTTTCACAGTTTTACCTCAACAGCGACATGCCGGAACAGCTTACCCGGCGCTTCTCCGGGTTGCCCTACGGCAAGACACTTACCGTACAGGTGACGGCGGCAGATTCCTATGACAACCGTTCCGCACCGCTTGCGGGAGAAACTTTTACCGTTCCGCTTCATGTTCCCGAAGCCGGGATCGAAATGCCTGTCGCCACCCGGAACGGCAACCTGGATGCTTATCTGGACGCTTTTTCGTTCGAAGCGCGTTTCACGGCCGGCAAAGAGCGGAAAATGATTTCCCCGTTTGACCTGCCGGAAGGAGGCGGCACGGGTTTTGAACAGACGGAAGACGGGTCCATCTCGTTCCGTTTACAGGCCGGCGGGCGTCCCGTGTCGGTTCGATGCCCGCTCGTTCTCCATCCGGGACAGACGTATCATGCTGTCGCTACGTATGACAGAGAAAATGGAAAAGTGCAGTTGTATATGGACGGCGCGCCGGCAGGAGAGGAGAATGTCAGTGCGGGTACTGCGCCGGGATTTCCGGACGGACGCCTGTCCCTTCGGACGGACGGGGGCGACAGCACATTCATCCGCATGTATGACAGGGCGCTTTCGCACGATGAGATTTACCTTCTGGCCAACGACAAAAGCAGGTGAGCGATGTACAGAACCGGAATAATATATATGTGGGCGGTCCTCTGGAGCGCTGTCTTTTTTACCGCCCGGGCACAGGAAAGCAATCCGGCAGTTCCGGTTGCGGAAAGCAGATGGAACGGATATGTCTGCCATGGATTCAATCTTCGGGGACGGGAAGGCATCCTTGTCTTTCCGAAGCAGGCAGTCGCCGGTAAGCCGTGGATATGGCGCCCGGCATTTTTCGGCCACGAGCCGCAGGTCGATCTTGCCCTGTTGGAGAAAGGCTGGCATGTAGCCTATTACGATGTGACGAATCTATATGGCAGTCCGCGTGCCGTGGCGCTGGGATACGATTTCTACCGCCTGGTGACGGAGCGTTACGGACTTTCCGGACAGACGGTACTGGAAGGATTCAGTCGGGGCGGACTGTTCGCATTCAACTGGGCGGCCGCCTTTCCCGACAAGGTGGCATGTATTTACGCGGATGCGCCGGTTTGCGACTTCAAGAGCTGGCCGGCGGCCGGACAGCCGGACCATCCCTCCGGGGCGTGGCGGGAATGCCTGCGCGAATATGGCCTGACCGCGCAGGAAGCCTGGGCCTGGCCGGGGAATCCGGTGGACAATCTCGCGCCTCTGGCGCAGGCCGGGATACCGCTGATTGCCGTCTGCGGCGATGCGGACGAGGTCGTCCCCTATCCTGAAAATATGGGACAGGTACGGCAGCGTTACCTGGCGCTGGGGGGCCATGTGCACGTCATCCTCAAGCCGGGCGTGAAACATCATCCACACAGCCTGGAAGACCCCGAACCGGTCGTTGATTTTCTCCTGCACCACACGGCCGCCTACCGGGAAAAGATGGATATCCGCCGCCGCGGGACACTGTCCAATTGCCGTA
>JAIRXI010000401.1 GCA_031268395.1 Tannerella sp.
GCTCCGACTCGAGACGGAATGACTCCGACTCGAGACGGAATGACTCCGACTCGAGACGGAATGGCTCTGCCTCGAGACGGAATGGCTCCGACTCGAGACGGAATGGCTCCGCCTCGAGACGGAATGGCTCCGACACGAGACGGAGATGCTCCGACACGAGACGGAATGGCTCCGACTCGAGACGGAGAGGCTCCGACACGAGACGGAGCGACTCCTACACGAGACGGAGAGACTCCGACACGAGGCGTAGAGTCTCCGACACGAGATGGAATATATTCGTACCGTGATTATATACTTCAAGCGAAATGATTAAGAGCATTGCTTTTCCACGTCACTGCATCCTCCCTCTCCCCGTCATTGCGAACGCAGTGAAGCAATCCAGAAACAGGCGACGACCTGGATTGCTTCACTGCGTTCGCAATGACGGAGAAATACAATGCCCGGAAATATCCCGTGTGAAGTATAATATTTCATAATAATAAAGCTCCGACACGTATCGGAATGATTCCGTCCCGGGATTATATATTTTACGTGAAATGATTAAGAGCATTGCTTTTCCACGTCACTGCATCCTCCCTCTCCCCGTCATTGCGAACGCAGTGAAGCAATCTAGAAACAGGCGATGACCTGGATTGCTTCACTGCGTTTGCAGTGGCGGAGAAACACAATGCAAGGAAATATACAGCTTGAAGTATAATATTTCATAATAATAAAATTCCTGTGCGTATCGGAATGATTCCGTCCCGGGATTATATATTTTACGTGAAATGATTACGAGCATTGCTTTTCCATGTCACTGCATCCTCCCTCCACGCGTCATTGCAAACGCAGTGAATCAATCCGGGAACAGGCGACGACCCGGACAGCTTCACTGCTTTTGCAGTGGCGGAGAAACACAATGCCAGGAAATATCCCGCGTGAAGTATAATATTTCATAATAATAAAACTTCGCATCGAGGCGGACGTCATATTATAACATATTATTACGTGTAAGGCTGTCGCGGAAGACTTTCGGCACAAAAAAAAAGCCCTCCCCCTGGAAGAGCGGGGAGGGCTGTAAAAGTCAGGAGGCGGGATTAGTATCCCGGATTCTGCAGCGCCTGTTTTTCGTCGGCGGACAGCGGTTTGCCGTCCCTGTATATTCCGTCCAGGAAAGTCTGCGGTACGGGACGCAGATAGTGGTGTTCATCCAGCGTCTTATCGCTGCTTACGCCTCCGTTGAAAGCGTATGCGCGCTTTATCAGCGTCCTGGTACGCTGCAGGTCTGCCCAGCGGTACATCTCGCCCATAAGCTCGCGCGAACGTTCATTGAGGACGAAACACAGCATTTTGTCGAAATCCGAGGTATAACCCAGCTGCCGGATGATGGCCTGGTCTTCGGCCGGGAGGTCGTTTGGCCCGGATACGGTGATGCTCGTCGCCGATGTGGTAATCGGGATGTTGTTCGATTCGTAATACGAATTTTCGCCGTAGAACGACGTCGAGCGGCGGGAATCCGTCGTGTTGGTATAAGTCTGGGCGCCGTCCACGTATTTGGCGCGGTCTTCGCCGGCTTTGTAGGCTGCACGGTCGCGTACCGGGTTGATGTATTGCGAGATGGCTTCCTGGTATTTGCCCTGGCGGACGAGTATTTCGGCGGCCATCAGGTACGTTTCCGCCAGGCGGGCGGTAATGCCGTCCCGCGCGCTGTTGTTGGAGTTGTAGTCCGGGCGCGTGCCGTCCAGATATTTGTTCAGCGTAGGCCAGACGCCGTCGCTGGAATAGTTGAACGTGCTGATGCCGGGATAGCCGGCCACTACGCGGTAACGCGGAAGTACGTTGGGAACGATGTTTCCGGTCTGCGGACATTTGACGGTCTCGTACTGGCCGGCGCTGTTTTTCATCAGGACGCGCGGCGGCTGCTCGCCGGGCGTGGGTCCGGGGAGGTAGGTATCCGGATTCCCCTCCGCGTTGATTTTCGGCGTTACCTGGAAGCGGTCGGCGTCGTCTTCGTCATTGATGATGAACATGACGCCGAGCTGTCCCATGCTCAGTTCCAGCTCCCTGTCGTCGCCATTCCTGTCTGCCGGGTAGTTGAGCCGCTGTTTGGTACGGAAGCTTTTCCAGAAACGGGAATCGTTCACGCGGTCATACACGTCGTAGGCATAATTCGTATTTTTCAGTCGCGCATATTCGCGTCCGCCGGCGATGTCGCGCTCCATTCCCGTCCAGTTCTGGTAGATGGAAACGAACATCAGGCACAGATTGTTCAGGTATCGTCCGTTTGCTCCCGACGTGGAAGCGGTATGCTGCGCCGCCAGCAATATCTCGTCGAGGCTCTCGTTCGGCCCGTCAGCGCCGGTGAAATCCCAGATGTCGGCAAAATTGGGCGCCAGCGTGCGATGGCTGATGACTTCGTTGCAAAGTTGAAGCGCCTGCGCGAGGTCGTCGTCTTTGGTGGCGGCATTGAACTCATCGCAGATTTCGCTCTGGCGGTAAAGCAGCGCCTTTGCCAGGAAATGGGCGGCTGCGTCCTTGTAGACCTTGCCCTGCGTGCGGTTTGCCGGGTTGTCGAGCCTGCTGTATCCCTCACGGAAGTCGTCGATGACCTGCTGGAGGACTTCCTGCCTTGATGCGCGGGTAAACTCCCTTTCGAGCGATTCGCTGGGCAGCAGTTTAAGCGGCACGCCGCCCCACTGCTGCACAAGGAAGAAATACGCCCAGGCGCGGAAGAAATAGGCCTCGCCCTGCATGGTGTTTATTTCGGCTTCGTCGGTCAGCACATTCGGGGCTTTGTCGAGCACCGTGTTGACGGTATTGATGGCGACATAGCAGATGTCCCAGGCAACTTCGGGCGATACGAGATTGGGGCCGGTCATTGACGAGCGCAATACGGCGCTGTAATTGTTCCAGGGAGTATTGGACGGGTCGCTGCCTACCTGAAATTCGTCGGTACCGTAATTGGTCATTGTGTAGCTGAACTCGTGAGAATGTGTCAGGCGCAGGATTTGCGGCATTCCCAGCGCCAGGTCGCGCATCCCTTCGGGAGTTTCGAGGTATTGGGTGGACATCTGGGTGGTCAGCTTTTCTTCGAGAAAACTGTCGCCGCACGAGGTTGCTCCGAACGCACCTGCTACGGCAGCAACTGTAATCAGTATGTTTTTAAATGTCTTCATTGCATTTTTATTTTTAAATGATTAGAAATTAACATTGAGGCCGAACACGAAATTGCGGTTCCATGTACCCGGATTGGAATAATAGCCCGAAGCCGTCGAGCTCGTCTCCATTGAACTTGCATCCATGTTTTTCCATTTCACGGACTGATAGATGGAACCGGGGTTGATCACCTGCACGTAAAGTCTCAGGTTTTGCATTCCGTTCCACTTCTGAATCATGCGTTTCGGGAACACGTACCCCAGCGAGATATTACGGATGTTCAGGAATGAGGCTTTGCTGTACTGCAGCAGGGCGTAGTAAGGATCCCTGTCGGAACCGTCGGCGACATATTCCGGTCGCTGAAAGGACGCATTCTTGTTGTTTTCGTTGTAGTAATCCACCTTGCGGAGCATGTAGCGTCCACCCATGGCGACATGGTTGCCGTTCGTCCAGTAACCGAAGCGTCCGTACATCTGGATTGAGAGATCAATTCCCCGGTAATGAAAGGTGTTGGTCATGCCGCCTGTCCATGTGGGAGTAACCTGCCCGATAATGACGCGGTCGTTGTTCGGATCAATCACGTAGTCGCCATTCTGGTCTTTCGGGCGCACCTGTCCGACCTTGAAAGTATGAGCCGTTTTCGGCGTTCCGTCGGGCGCGGTGCTATCGTTGAATTTATCCATTTCCTCCTTGTCCTCTTCTCTCCAGATGCCTTCCACGTCTATATTGTAAAACACCCTGATGGGCTGTCCGATAAAGCGGGAGTTGGCGATATCGTCCTCCTTGCCGTCGGCCAGTTCCACGATCTTGTTCTTTTGCCATCCGACGTTCAGGCTGGTTTCCCACGTGAAATCGCCAAGTTTCAGGTTGACGGTATTCAGCGTGATGTCAAAGCCCCGGTTCTGCGTTTCCCCCAGGTTTGCCGTCGTGGAGATATATCCGGTGAGGGAAGGGATGTTGGCGCTGAGCAGCAGGTCGGTCGTGCGCGACGTGTACGCCTCGATCGTTCCGGAAATCCTGTTTTTCATAATGGAGAAGTCCACGCCCAGGTTAACCTGTGCGGTTTTTTCCCATCCCAGGTTCTGGTTGGCCAGCGCCTCGCGCGTGGAAGTGGCCAGCAGGTCGTTCACGTAATAGACGCGTACGAGGTCCGAGCCGTAAGGATAAAGCGACGAGTTGACGTTTCCAATCGTCGAATATCTGCTGACGGCCGCATTACCGGTTACTCCGTAGCCAAGACGCGGTTTGAGCTGGTTGATCCAGCCGATATCCTTTATGAACTCTTCCTGTTCCATGCGCCATCCGAGGGAAGCGCTGGAGAAAAACGCCCATTTGTGACCGGGCGCAAGTACGGAGGAGCCGTCCCAGCGTCCGGAGGCGGTCAGCATGTAGCGCTCCATCAGGATATAGTTGAGGCGGATCATGTAGGAGGCGAGCTGTTCTTCGGAAAGAGACGATTCGACGCCCGTAATGTCGTTCGCCCGGTCAAGGGATCCCATGGCATTCCACAGCGCGGTGGGAACCGGCACGTTCTGTCCGTTGATGCGGTCGCCCACCTGTTCGTTCTTGGACGCGGTCTGCAGCAGAGTCAGGCCAAAGTTGTGGATGCCGAACGACTTGTTGTAATAAATCAGGTTGTTCACCGTCCACGAAAAGTCGCGCTCGTTTCTCAGCTGAACCAGACTGTACTGGTTTTCGCGGATTGCCGAATTGGGGTCGACAAACAGCCCGTTGCGGCGATAGCGGAAACTGGGGCCAAATTCCACCCGGTACGACAGGCCGTCCAGTGGAAGTTTTACCTGGGCATACACGTTGGCCATCACATTGAGAATCTGACGGCGATTGTGCGAATAGTTCACTTCGTCCACCACTGTCCTCAGCGAGGGATCGCCTCCGGGATTCTGAATGCGCATGCCGTTTTCGTCGTATGGCACGGCATACGGGTAGAGCCGCAGGGAGGATTCGTAAATGGAACCGGCGCCGGAAGAGCTCGGAGCGCCCGTACCGTCCTGCCCGTATTCCTGATCCTGCCAGGAACCGTTGATTCGCGAGCCAAGCTCGAACCAGTCGGTGGGTTTCAGCGTGGTATTGATATTGGCCGTATAGCGATTGTATTCCTGCCCGATGGAGGTGCCCTCCTGATTCAGATAACCGAACGAAGCGTAGGCGCTTACCTTCTGCGTACCTCCGCTGACGCTCAGCGTATGATTGTGGGTCAGACCGTCCCGCTTCACAAATTCGGTCCAGTCCGTGGTCGTCACTTTGGAGCCGTCCCATGTACCGCCGGCCCATCCCTGTTCAATGTTTGCCCATGCATACGGATCCGCGCCGAAAATCGTCTGGTCGTGGGTCAGCGAAGGCTTGTCTGCCTCCGGATGTATGTCCGGATTAAGGTAATAATATGCCCAGCGCTTGAAATCAATCCATTCGGCGGCGGTAAACTGTTCGCGGCTGTCCTGTAGCGTTTCGATCGTCACGCTGCCGTTGTAGTTGATGGAAAAACGCCCCTCTTCCCCGCCATGCGTGGTAATCAGGATCACTCCGTTGGCGCCTCTCGATCCGTAGATGGCGGTGGCAGATGCGTCCTTAAGGATTTCAATTCATTTTTTGAGGCGCTATTGCATGTTCTGCCGCCGCCTGCGCCTGGATTGCTTCGCTCTGCTTACAATGACGTTGCCCAAACAAGCACATAATCAAGCTGTTTTTTTGAGATCATAACCAAGTTTCCGCGCCATTTTATGCAGCCGTCGAATATCCCTGTCGGTTTGATTTTGGATTCGCCGGGCTGCGATTTGTGGG
>JAIRXI010000402.1 GCA_031268395.1 Tannerella sp.
CTGCCTTGCGCCGCAACCATGCACCTCACGAAAC
This sequence comes from Tannerella sp., assembly GCA_031268395.1. Lineage (GTDB taxonomy): Bacteria > Bacteroidota > Bacteroidia > Bacteroidales > Tannerellaceae > Tannerella. The sequence continues at coordinate 35 of JAIRXI010000402.1, forward strand.
TCAATCCGAACAACATATTTATACGTGGGATCGGTGCAAGGCGGGAGCCTTGCTTTTAACACGACGTAGCGGGACGCTACGCCGAGCCGGGGTCGACCCGGTCATCCGCAAACGTTAAAGAGACCGGCGAACAGACAAAGTACCCGTTTTTTTTATAAATCACTTATTTTGACGGTTCTCTGTGTACGGAAAACAGGAAAAACAGCGTGCAAATCATATTTTGGCAAACAGTTCCCGTTTTTTTCGACGAAATATTTTTTTGCTCCAAAAAAAACAATTACATTTGCCGCCATGTTCGTTTGATTTTTTGGAAACCTCCGGTCGCGCCGGGATCGATTGCCAACACATCGGCAAAACTTCCCGACGTTCCGGGGAAACTTCCCAAGGCGCTGGGAAAACTTCCCAAGGCGCTGGGGAAACTTCCCAAGGCGCTGGGAAAACTTCCCAAGGTTCCGGGAAAACTTCCCAAGGTTCCGGGAAAACTTCCCAAGGTTCCGGGAAAACTTCCCAAGGTTCCGGGAAAATTTCCCAAGGTTCCGGGAAAACTTCCCAAGGTCCCGGGAAAATTTCCTGGAGCTCCAGGAAATTTTCCCGGAGCTCCAGGAAAACTTCCCGGAGTTCCGGGAAAACTCCGGAAAACAAACGGCAGAAAGGAAAATAAATATTTAAATAGCATTGAACAGTAAACATTTAATTGAGAAAGACGATGAGCAAAGATGTGTTTCCCTGGACGATCGAGGGATTTACGACGTATATTAAGACTGCCTATGCAAAGGCACAGGCAAATTTGCAGCTGTACATGATATCGCCCGAAAAGCTGGTACCTGTAACCCCGCTCTATGAAGATTACATTGCAAAGGAAGCGCTTGCCGCCAATCCGGAAACTGCCACCCAGGGTAACCGTCTGGCACGCGACGTGGCCGGCGATGCGCTGAAAACGGAATGGCGGCATTTCCTGAACGAAAGCATCCGCTACAACACGAGTGTCCCGACGGCCGACCTGCTCATTTTCGGCATCCGTCCGCCCGACGGCATTCGCACCCCCGTGCATGCTCCCGAAGATACGGGCATCGTGGACGTGAAACGCCGCGGTGCGTTCGACTACGAAGCAACCGTGCTGGACGAAAAGACACTGAAACGCAAACTCCCGTCTCCCGCCACGGGCAGTTACCTTTACCTGTCTGTTTCCGAAGTCGGTGTGCTCCCGGAACGGCTGGACGAGTATCGGAAACTGGACTTCTCGTCGAACGCGCACCACAACGTGCAGTTCTCCCCGGCCGACATCGGGAAGCAGGCTAATCTCTATGTCCGCTATTCCAACCGGCACGGAAAGGAAGGCCCGGCCGGTCCGGTCGTTTCTTTCATGATCAATTAGCAGCGACTGCCTCCGGAGCGGCCGCGCCTGTCGGGGAAGAAAATCAGGGGGAGCGAAGCAGGTTGTGGGGACAGGTCTGTCCGCGGCAATCCGTTTCGCTCCCTGCTTTTTGCTGACGCCCTCCGGTGTTCCCGGAAGGCTTTTTTTGTGCGGTCGCAACAGCACGCAGATGACGCAGACCGGACGGATGACCGCAGATTTTATCCGTTCGGAGACGTCCGTTCCTGACCTTTGTCCGTTCCCGGATCTGCGCCAATCTGCCACATCTGCGTCATCTGCGTGCTTTGGAGATACCCTCCTTTCGCCGCAGCGGGCAGCGAATGAAAAGCGGCCATTTGAAATGCACCTGCGGAACATCCCGCATTGTGGGGAAATGAGTATCTTTACAGCCGTTAAATGTAGAGGACAGATGGAAACGACAAAAGAAACATACTGGAAATATTCGCTGATTTTGCTGATTGTGCTGCTGGGCGGGCTGATTGTCGTCAAGTTGTGGTCGTTTGTGAGCGGATTGCTGGGCGCGTTCACGCTGTTTGTGCTGATGCGGCGGCAAATGATCTACCTGACCGAACGGAAAGGGGTGCATAAGGTGATTGCCGCCCTGCTGCTCATGTTCGAGGCCGCCCTGTGCGTGCTGGTGCCGGTGGGGCTGGTGATCCGGATGCTGCTGGAAAAGATGCAGACGATTAACATTGACATTTCGGCGCTGACGGTCATGGTGCAGGACTTCGACGTCGCGCTGCAGGAGCGGCTGGGATACAGCATACAGAACCATGAAAACATGGCGGCGCTGACGGGCTACCTGACCCGCGGGCTGCAATTCGTGATCAGTCAGACCGGCGAGCTGATCGTGACGGCGGTGGTGATGATTTTCATGCTCTATTTCATCCTGGTGGGGCATCGCGGGATTGAACGGTATGTGGACGGGATCCTGCCGTTCAATGAACAGAACCGGCTGAACGTTACCCGGGAAATCTACCGGATGGTGCGGACGAATGCGATCGGGATTCCCCTGCTTGCGGTGATTCAGGGGGGGGTGGCCTATGTCGGGTATCTGATTTTCGGCGTGCCGAGCGCTCTCCTTTTTGCCATGCTGACGTGCTTTGCCACCATCATTCCACTGGTGGGCACGGGGCTGGTCTGGGTGCCGCTGGCGGTCTACCTGCTGGTGGCGGGAAGATGGGAGATGGCGATCGGGCTGACGGCTTATTCGCTGGTGATCCTGATCAACATAGATAATGTGATCCGGTTTCTGCTGCAAAAGTATCTGGCGGATACGCATCCGCTGATTACCGTGTTCGGCGTGATCCTCGGCCTGTCGGTGTTCGGGTTCTGGGGCGTGGTCTTCGGCCCGTTGCTGCTGTCGCTGTTTTTTTTGCTGGTGGACATGTTCAAGCGGGAATATCTGGACGGGAGGGTGTGATGGGAGACCTGTGGGAAGATGTGGCATCCGTGTCGCTGGTCAATGCGATACAGTTTGCCGGCACATTCGCCTTTGCGATTAGCGGCATCCGCCTGGCGGCGGCAAAGGAATTTGACTGGTTCGGGGCGTTTGTTGTCGGTTTCGTAACGGCCATCGGCGGCGGCACGATTCGCGATTTGCTGCTGGATACGACGCCTTTCTGGATGCTTCACCCGGAATATATGAGCTGCACGGTACTGGCGCTGGTCACGGTGATTGTTTTCAGCAAACAGCTGGTACGGCTGAATACGCCCTTTTTCATTTTCGATACCATCGGACTGGCGCTGTTTGTTGTGGCGGGCATGGAGAAGACGCTCCTGCTGGGCTATCCGTTCTGGGTGGCCATCGTGATGGGGACGATTACGGGCGTGGCCGGCGGGATTATACGCGACTTGTTTATCAATGAAATTCCGCTGATTTTCCGAAAAGAGATTTACGCGCTGCCCTGCGTCGTCGGCGGTCTCGGCTACGCGGCATGTTACAGACTGCACTTGAGCGGCGTGGCCTGTGAAGTCATTTCCGTGTGCGTGATTCTTGCCGTCCGCATATTGGCCGTGAAATATCAGTGGGGACTTCCTACATTAAAGAATAGATGAAGGGAGGGGGTTTTCATTAAACATGCTTTATAACATGTTTTTTTGATGAGGCTAATCAATAAAAGTAGCCTACTTTTACGCCAAATTTCAGGAAAGAAGCAGTATGAATAATGAATTTACACTTTCGAGTTTGTGCACGGAGAACTTCCGGAAAACGATAAACGGAAAAGAGACAGCGCTTTATATATTAAAAAACAAAACCGGCTGCGAACTGACGGTGACAAACTACGGCGCGAAAATCGTTTCGCTGACCGTGCCAGACCGGAGCGGCCAGTGGACGGACGTCGTGACCGGCCACGCTTCCATCGACGATTACCTGAGCTCGGAAGAACCGTATTTCGGCGCGGTCTGCGGCCGCTATGCCAACCGCATCGCCAACGCCCGTTTCACGCTGGACGGCAGGACGTACGGACTGGCCGCCAACAACGGCCCGAACAGCCTGCACGGCGGGATCGCCGGATTCAATGCCGTTGTATGGGACGTCAAACGGGCAGACGACCGTTCCATTGAGCTGAGGTATGTCTCGGTCGATGGCGAAGAAGGATTTCCCGGCACCCTGACAACGATTGTCACCTATGAGCTGACGGACGACGGCGAAGTGGTGATCCGCTACCGCGCAGTAACCGACAGGCCGACCGTGCTGAACCTGACGAATCATTCCTACTTCAACCTCTCCGGCGCGGGCGACCCGTACATCGGCGATCATCAGCTGACCGTCAATGCAGATTATTATCTCCCGACCGACGGGACGTCGATACCGCTTGGCCCTCCGGAGAAAGTGGAGGGCACGCCGATGGATTTCCGCACGGCACATGAGGTGGGCGAGCGTATCGACGCCGATTTCGAACCCCTGGTTATCGGACGCGGTTATGATCATACGTACATACTGAATAAAACGGCCGGGGAACTGGCTTTTGCCGCGCGTTGCCATTCGCCCAAAACGGGCATCGTCATGGAGACATTCACGACCGAACCGGGCGTGCATCTCTATACCGGCAACTGGATGACCGGGAACCTGACAGGGAAGGGCGGGCGGCGATACCCGCGGCAGTCCGCGCTTTGCTTCGAAACGCAACACTACCCCGACAGCCCGAACAAACCGGACTATCCCGGCGTGGTTCTCCGTCCCGGCGAAACATTCGAAAGTCAGACCGTATATAAATTTTCAACAGAATGAATATAACAGGATATTAATCACTAAAAATAAAAGAATATGACAAGAAATCAAGAGAGAAATTACACGTTGCCAATTATTATGATGATTCTGCTGTTCGGCATGATTTCATTCGTAACCAATCTGGCGGCGCCGATGGGAATTGTATTGAAAAACCAGTTCGGCGTATCAAACTTCCTGGGGATGCTGGGGAACTTCGCAAACTTTATTGCGTATGCCTGTATGGGTATCCCGGCCGGCAAACTGCTGGAAAAAGTGGGTTACAAGAAGACGGCGCTGGTGGCCATCGTTATTGGCTTTGCCGGCGTCGCCATACAGTATCTGTCGGGAATAGCCGGCAGTTTTGCGATCTACCTGCTGGGGGCCTTTGTCGCCGGATTCTCCATGTGTACGCTGAATGCGGTAGTGAATCCGATGCTGAACACGCTGGGCGGCGGCGGAAAGAAAGGCAACCAGCTGATTCAGGTCGGCGGTTCGTTCAACTCGCTGATGGGCACGCTGGTGCCGATGCTGGTGGGTATTTTGGTAGGGGATGTCACGAAAGCGTCGATCCCCGATGTGAACCCCGTGCTGTTCATCGCGCTGGGCATCTTTGCGACGGTAGGCGCCGTGCTGTATTTTGTGAACATACCCGAGCCGCACATCGCCGTCAGCCGGTCGGCCACGGGCGAAAAATCCAAATTCAGCGCATGGTCGTTCCGTCATTTTGTGTTGGGCACGATCGCCATCTTTGTGTATGTGGGCGTTGAAGTGGGTATCCCCGGTACGCTGAACCTGTTCCTGGCCGACCCGAACGCCGGAGGCATTGCCGCCGCAACGGCCGGTTTCGTCGCCGGCACCTACTGGTTCCTGATGCTTATCGGCCGGTTTGTCGGCGTGGGTATCGGGCGGAAAGTGTCCAGCAAAACCATGCTGACCACAGCCTCGGCGATAGGCGCGATCTTTGTGCTGCTTGCGATTTTCGCCCCGATTGCCGCCAAGGTATCCATGCCGGTGGTGCAGACGGGTGGCACGGGCGCCATCTCGTTCGGCATCGTCGAAGTGCCCGTCAATGCCGTGTTCCTCGTATTGTGCGGTCTCTGCACGTCTGTGATGTGGGGCTCCATCTTCAACCTGGCGGTTGAAGGGCTGGGCAAATACGTGGCCGCCGGCTCCGGTATCTTTATGGTCATGGTCTGTGGCGGCGGCATCCTGCCGCTCTTGCAGAACCTGATTGTCGACAAGGCCGGATATCTGATCTCATACTGGGTCCCGCTGATCGGGTTGATCTACCTGGTTTACTATGCATTGGCAGGCAGCAAAAACGTGAATACGGACATCCCTGTAGATTGAATTTCGGAAGCCCTTTCCTCCTTTCGGGGGAAGGGGCTTTTTTATTAATATAAATAACTTGGACTTATGGATATAGAACATGTAAGAAGTCGTTTTATCAAACACTTTGACGGAAGTACGGGCACGGTTTACGCTTCGCCCGGACGGATTAATTTAATTGGCGAACATACGGATTATAACGGCGGATTTGTATTCCCCGGCGCAATCGACAAGGGCATCATGGCCGAAATCAAGCCGAACGGGAAGAAGAAAGTACGCGCATATTCCATTGATTTAAAAGACTACGTAGAGTTTGGCCTGAACGAAGAAGACGCGCCCCGCACCAGCTGGGCGAGGTATATTTTCGGTGTCTGCCGCGAGATTATCAAGCGCGGCGGCGAAATAGAAGGATTCAACACGGCCTTTGCGGGCGATGTGCCGCTGGGCGCCGGCATGTCGTCGTCGGCTGCGCTGGAAAGCACGTTTGCCTTCGCGCTTAACGACCTTTACAACCTGGGCATCGACAGGATTGAACTCGCCCGGATCGGTCAGGCCACCGAACACAACTACTGCGGCGTGAAATGCGGCATCATGGATCAGTTTGCATCCCTTTTCGGAAAGCAGGGTCATCTGATCCGGCTGGACTGCCGTTCGCTTGCATACGAATATTTCCCCTTTGACCCGCAAGGCTACAAGCTGGTCCTGCTGGATACGGTCGTCAAGCACGAACTGGCATCGTCGGCCTATAATGCGCGCCGCGAATCGTGCGAACGGGTGGCCCGCAGGCTGAACGCGGAGTTTCTGAGCGACGTCACGCTCGAACAGCTGGAAAGTGCCCGGAGCGAAATCGGCGGAGACGACTACAAACGCGCCGAGTACGTGATCGGCGAGAAACAGCGTGTGCTGGATGTTTGCGATGCGCTGGTGAAGGGCGATTACGAGACCGTCGGACGGAAAATGTATGAGACGCACGACGGTATGAGCAGACTCTACGAAGTCAGCTGCGAAGAACTGGACTTCCTGAACGGGCTGGCCGGGGAATGCGGCGTGACCGGATCGCGTGTGATGGGCGGCGGCTTTGGCGGATGCACCATCAATCTGGTAAAAGACGAACTGTACGATGCTTTTATCCTCAAGGCCAGGGAGGCGTACAGGGCGAAATTCAACCGTTCGCCGAAAGTCTATGATGTCGTCATCAGCGACGGCTCGCGAAAGTTGAGCGACTGAGGTGATGAAACAGATTGTCGTTGCCCCCGGCAAAGGGTGTTTGCACGCCGCCTTGCAAGACAGGAATGGCTTTCCTTATAAGGCAGTGGTTCACCTTATAAGGCGAGCGTGGCTTTCCTTATAAGGGAAGCGTGGTTTCCCTTATAAGGGAAGGGTGGTTTCCCTTATAAGGGAAGAGTGGTTTCCCTTATAAGGGAAGAGTGCCTTTCCTTATAAGGTGGGCGTGAACCTCCCAATATGACAATTTGGAATGCGCCTGGTAACAGGCGCGATGTGCCGTTTACCGGTTGTTGGCGTGAGATGGATATGACCTGGACGTATTTCTGTTATATCTGCTCACGCCACTGTGCCGGATCCGCCGTTTTGTCCGGAAGAAGCGGGGTTCGCCCGTCCGGCATTCAAGTTCAACATACGGCCTGTAATGAAAACATGATAAAACCACCATCGGTCATAAATCCATGTCACGTGCCATATAATCCTTTAATTTGGAACAGATTGAAAGAAATACGGTTAAGAAGAATGATTATGAACAAGAAGAATTTCAGGATGCTCGTCCTCATTGCAGTTGCGATACTGGCATTGGGATGCGGCAAGAAAGACAGACTGGCGGACGATTTTGTTGCTCCGC
>JAIRXI010000052.1 GCA_031268395.1 Tannerella sp.
GTCCGGCCTCCATCAACACCTCCGAAGCCTTCCCTTTCAGGTTGATATTCAAACCTTTTTTGATTTTAATCACAGTTGCCATGTTTATACTTCAAGTTGTCTTTAAAATTCGCCGCAAAAGTAGGTAATATTTTTATGTTATAAAACAGTTTACGCCTTTAAATAGAGAAAAAATTCTTTATTCAGAAGGAAATCGAAAAAAACAAAGCCGCAAAACAAACGGTAAATGAGGAATGGCACACGGTTCTTGATGCCCCCGTTCCTCGTTCCTCGTTCATCGTTTATTGTTCCCGAATCCTTTTCGCGGAAAATTACCTATATATAGGTATGTACCCGTTTCGTCGAAAAGCCGTACTTTTGTATGCAGTTTATAAACATGAAATTATCGGAACTTCAAACAGGCGAAAAAGGCATCATCGTGAAGGTGACGGGACGCGGCGCGTTCCGCAGGCGCATTACGGAAATGGGATTTATCCGGGGCAAGGAGGTACAGGTCATTCAGAATGCCCCCTTAAAGGATCCGATTCAGTACCGTATTATCGGATACGACGTGTCGTTGCGCCGCAACGACGCGCAGCTGATCGAGGTGCTCACTCCCGGACAGGTCCTGGAGGCAGCCGGACAGCCGGCTGCGCTGCCACACCACCCCTTTACCGTGCCGGACGACGAGTTGCGCTCCATGGCCCTCGACCGGGGAAAAACCATCAATGTGGCTTTTGTCGGCAATCCCAATTCCGGGAAAACGTCGCTGTTCAACTGTGCCTCCGGCGCGCACGAACATGTGGGGAACTACAGCGGCGTAACGGTCGACTCCAAGAAGGCCGAATTTAAACAGAACGGCTACCGGTTCCGGATTGTCGATTTGCCGGGGACGTATTCGCTGTCGAACTGTACGGCCGAGGAGAAATACGTGCGCGACCACCTCGACAACGAACATCCGGACGTGGTCGTCAACGTGGTCGACGCATCCAACCTGGAACGCAACTTCTACCTGACCTGCCAGTTGATCGACATGGACATCCCGACGGTGATCGCGCTCAACATGTACGACAGCCTGGAACGCCACGGCGACAGGTTCGACTATCCTTCGCTGGCGCGCATGATCGGGATCCCCATCGTCCCGACCAACGGGCGTACGGGCGCGGGACTGGACGAACTCTTCGGCCGCGTCGTCCGGGTGTATGAAGAAACCGAGCCTGTCCTGCGCCATATACATATTAATTATGGAGAAACGCTGGAGGCCGGCATCCGGCACCTCCGGGACCTGCTCCGTGCAGACGGCGCCATCGAAGAAAACCGGTCGAAACGCTACCTGGCAATCAGACTCCTGGAACAGGACAGGGAGGTCGAACAGTATATCCGCCAGCTGCCCGCGCACGAAGCCATCCTGAAGGAACGCGACCGGAACGCCGCACAGTTGGAACAGCTGCTGCTTGTCGACAGCGAAACCGCTTTTACGGATGCCCGCTACGGATTCATCTCCGGCGCCCTGCGCGAAACGTATGAACCCAACCGGATCAGGAACGTGTCGCGCACGCAGCTCATCGACACCATTGTCACGCACCGGGCGCTGGGCTTTCCCGTCTTCCTGCTTTTTATGTGGGTCATGTTTGAAGCCACCTTCCGGCTGGGCGAATATCCGATGGGCTGGATCGAAACGCTGGTGGAATCTATCGGGGGCTTTGTCCAGCACCACCTGGCCGAAGGACCATTGAAAGATTTGCTGGTCGACGGCATCATCCGTGGCGTCGGCGGCGTGATCGTCTTTTTGCCGAACATTTTGATCCTCTACGCCTTCATTTCCCTGATGGAAGATTCGGGCTACATGGCCCGGGCGGCCTTTATCATGGACAAGCTGATGCACGCCATGGGACTGCACGGGAAATCCTTCATTTCCCTGATCATGGGCTTCGGCTGTAACGTGCCGGCCATCCTGGCGTCGCGCACCATCGAAAGCCGCAACAGCCGGATGCTGACCATGCTGGTCAACCCGCTGATGAGTTGCAGCGCCCGCCTGCCCGTCTATCTGTTGCTGGCAGGAGCCTTCTTCCCCGGTCGGGCCGGCCTCCTCCTCTTTGCCCTCTACGGGTCGGGGATCCTGCTGGCCATCGTGATGGCGCGACTTTTCAAACGTTTCCTGATCCGGGGCGAAGATATTCCCTTCGTCATGGAACTGCCGCCCTACCGCATGCCCACGCTGCGCTCCATCCTCATCCACATGTGGGACAAAGCTTACCAGTATCTTCGCAAGATGGGCGGAGTCATTCTGATTGCTTCCATCATCATCTGGTTTTTAGGCTATTTCCCGCGCGAGACGGCACAGGATAAACAGTATGACGGACAGATCGCGGAGATTTCGCAATCGCAGCTCCCGCCCGGCGAAAAGGAAATACAAATAAAAGAAGTGGAACGGATCAAGGCCATCGACCACCAGCAGCGCTCCTGCATCGGACGCCTCGGACAGGCCATACAGCCGGTGTTGCAGCCCCTGGGATTCGACTGGAAAATCAGTGTCAGCCTGCTGACCGGAATGGCGGCCAAGGAAGTGGTCGTCAGCACGCTGAGCGTACTGTACACGGGCGAAGAAACCGGCAGCGCCCAGCTGGCCGAGCGGCTGAAGCAGAGCCGGGATGCCCGCGGAAACCCGGTCTTCACGCCGCTGGTTGCGCTGAGTCTGATGTTTTTCGTGCTGATCTACTTTCCCTGCATCGCGACCGTCACGGCCATCGTGAAGGAATCGCGGTCGTGGAAGTGGGGCCTGTTCGTCATCGGATACACGTGCCTGCTGGCGTGGATCGTCGCTTTTGCCGTCCGTCAGATCGGTCTCCTCTTTAGCTGAAAGGGAATGATATGTTTCAGGAAATCGCCATTATCCTTATCGGCATACTGACTGCCGGATACGTCGTCTGGAAGCTCTGCCGGCGCGTTACCTCGTCCGCGGCAGATTCCCCGTGTGCGGGATGCGGGAAGTGTTGCCGGCCGGACACGCCGGAGGAAACCTGTCTGCCGGCGGACAAAAAAAAGCAAACGGAAAAGTCGAAAGTGGAACGTTGAAAAGGATGCTGGGTTTATCATTTTCAACGTTCAACGTTCAAGTTTTTCCGGTGTATGCGGTGGAACTTCACCGGCACCTCCGCAATGACGGCCCGTCGTGCACCGTCATTGGCAGGAACGAAGCAACCGCCAAAGCGGGTACGGATTGCTTCGGGCTTCCTGCTTCGGCGGTTGCTTCGTGCCCTGCTCGGCGTAGCGTCCCGCTACGTCGTGTTAAAAGCCAGGCGCCGGCCTTGCGCTAATCTCGCATAGAACTGTTGTGTTCGGACTGTGTCTCACGCGATGCACGATGCATGGTTGTGGCACAAGGCGGGCGCCTTGCTTTTAACACGGCGTAGCGGGACGCTACGCCGAGCAGGGGGTCATGCCTTAACGATGAACGATGAACGAAGAACGATGAACGGGGTTTGCCCGTCAGGGCATTCATATCCATAGCAAACGGACAGCACCCTGCAGGATGGAACTCCGTACGGAGTTCAACCGCCGTTTTGATCGCTTTTTCTATTGATATGAATGCCCTGACGGGCAAACCCCGTTCATCGTTCATCGTT
>JAIRXI010000056.1 GCA_031268395.1 Tannerella sp.
CGTTCCGAGATTTTGAGTTCGGCGGCCGCATATTTCCGGCGTCCGTTATGCTTTTCCAGCGCTTTCCGTATCATTTCCTTTTCTACGTCTTCCAGCGCCAGCGATTCCTCGACCGTTTCGATCTCCTGAATCGACGACATGGAGCGGAGCGGATGCAGGTAATCGTCGCCATCCTCGTTCATCGCGACGGGCGGCTGCATGGCATTGCCGTTCATGATCTCGCGCACCAGTTTTTTCAGGTCGTTCATGTCTTTTTTCATGTCGAAAAGCACCTGGTAAAGTATCTCCCGTTCGCTGCTGAACATCTTCTGCTCATGTTCCCTGTTTATCAGGGCCGGCAGTTTTTCCATTTCCAGGTTGGGAAGATACAGGCGTAATTCTTCAGCGGTGATGGTACGGTCGCGTTCGATCACGGAGATCCGTTCGGTCACGTTTTTCAGTTCGCGCACATTTCCAGGCCAGCGGTAAGTGACCAGCAGCCGGCGGGCATCTTCGTCCAGATGAATCGCGGGCATGTGGTATTTTTCTGCGCAGTCGCTTGCAAATTTGCGGAACAGCAGCAACGTATCGTCCGCGCGGTCGCGCAGGGGCGGGATCTCGATCGGCACCGTGCTGAGGCGGTAGTAAAGGTCTTCGCGGAACTTCTGCCGCATGACGGCTTCGCGCAGGTTCACGTTGGTTGCCGCCACAATCCGCACGTTGGTCTTCTGCACTCTGGACGAACCGACCTTGATATATTCGCCGCTTTCCAGCACGCGGAGCAGGCGTGCCTGCGTCGGGATGGGCAGTTCGCCTACCTCGTCCATAAAAATCGTGCCGCCGTCGGCCCCCTCGAAATATCCCTTCCGGTCGGCCAGCGCTCCCGTGAATGAGCCTTTCTCGTGTCCAAACAGTTCGGAGTCGATTGTCCCCTCCGGAATGGCGCCGCAGTTGACCGCTATGTACGGGCCATGCTTGCGTAAACTGTTCTGATGGATGATCTGGGGGAAAACCTCTTTCCCCACACCGCTTTCGCCCGTGATGAGTACGGACAGATCGGTGGATGCAACCTGAAGGGCGACGTCAATCGCCCTGTTCAGTCCGGAATGATTTCCTATAATCCCGAAACGTTGCTTGACCTGCTGTATATCTTTCGTTCCTGTCATAATGCCGGAATTTTTCAATTTTCCTGCCAAAATTACAAACTTGTTTTGTATGGGCAAAATAAAAACGGCGTTTTTTTTCGGAATGCCGGGACACAGGAATGTGGACGGAGAGCACAGGCCTCACATTCTGTCCCTGATGGACGGGTTGACGGGTGGACATTTCGTTTTCTGCCAACAGGCGGTTCAGGCAGGGACTGACGCAGTCTCATCTCCCGAACACGACAGGGGAAACGGCTAATGGACATTTTGGGTTAATTATTCCCGGATAAGTCCGGGAAATCGTGTATCTTTGCCGCCAAACAAGCGGATTCGATGAATGAAAGTCTGTATATATTCGAAGGTCATGCGCGCAATACCGCCGCGCGTGATCCTGTTCGTTCGATATGGTCTTCCGGTTTGCGCCCGGGCTGTTCGTCCACGCACAACAGGGAATAGCCCGTGGATTACTATGACGAACTGTTCCGGATGGTGGCGGCGAAAGACGACGAATCGGCTTTTCGGACGCTTTTTTATCAGTTTTTCACGCCGCTGTGCGCGTATGCCATGCGCTATATCCCAAACCGGGAAGACTGTGAAGATATCGTACAGGAGACGTTCCTGAAACTCTGGAAAAACAGGAAGGCGCTGGATTTCAGTCATTCGTTCCGCAGTTTTCTGGTCACATCCGTCAAAAACGCCTGCATCGACTTCCAGCGCAGGCAGGACTCGGAATCAGCCAGCCGTAAATGGCTTGTAAATGGCCATACCGACGCATCGGGCGAAGACCTTTACGCTATCGCTGAACTGGAACAGATACTGAATGCCGCCCTTGCCGGGCTGCCGAAAAATATCCGAATCACTTTCGAAATGAGCCGTTTCGACGGAAAATCCTATACGGAAATCGCCGAGACACAACAGCTTTCCGTCAAGACGGTTGAAGCGTACATAGCCAAAGCGCTGAAAATGCTTCGTCGCGAACTGAAAGATTTTTTGCCCATTCTGCTGTTCTATTTATATGAATATTTTTAACATAGGGTATAAGGAGTCTTACCCGTCCAATAAATAAATTTATGTGTGAAACAGATCCCAAACAAACCGAAGACATCCAACGTATCAACAAACTGATGGATGCGCTGGCCCTCCAGCGGGAAATCGACCTCGACCGTCGCTGGCAAGGCCTCCGCCGGAAAATCCTGCGCATCCGCCGGCGTCAGCGTATCCTGCCCTTCCTGCGCAATGCTGCGGCGATCCTTCTGATTCCCGTGCTGATCGCCGGTTTCCTGTATGTGAGATCCCTCAGGAACAGCATGACTCCGGAAGCGCCGGTCGCGCAAATCACTGTCACGGCGGCCTGCGGGCAAATCAGCAAAATCATCCTGCCCGACCTCTCCGAGGTATGGCTCAACGCCGGTTCGGCGCTTACGTTTCCTCAGCGTTTTGCCGGCGGGAGACGGACGGTGCGGCTCTCCGGCGAGGCTTACTTCGCGGTGAAAGCCGACGCAAACAACCGTTTCGACGTGCGAACGGACGACAGCCTGACGGTCAGCGCCTGCGGTACCGAGTTTAACGTCTGCGCCTACCGCGGCGACACGACTTTGAAAGTTACACTGGCCAAGGGACAGGTCGAAATTGACAGTCCCGGCAGGCAAAAACCCGCCGTTTTGCAGCAGGGACAGCAGCTTGCCTATTCCAGAATCAACCGGAGCTTCGTATGTGCAGACATCAACCTGTATGTCGAAACGGCCTGGCGCGAGGGCAAACTCGTCTTCAGACGGACCCGAATGACCGAGATCGTCAAACAGCTCTCACGCCGCTTCAATGCCGAAATCGAACTGACAGACCAAGATTTGTACGACTACGAATATTCGGCAACCTTCACCACCGAATCCCTCCAGGAAATCCTTTCGCTGCTGGAAAAGTCGGCGCCGATTTGCTGCAGGATCGTTGAACCCAAACAGGGGCTGGATTTTGCGTATTCAAAACGGGCCGTTACTATCCGGACGAAAAAGAACGATGAACGATGAACGCGCGCATCGTTTATCGTTCAGAAAACTCCCGCGCGAAGGATAAGGAGCATTGAATGTGATGAAAATGGGATGCGCCGTATCTCCCGGACGGGAGATAACGCGAACGGAACCGGCGACATGGCATCTGCCGGTTCGATCCGACAGGAAATGGTATTTTCAGACGGGAATCATGCGGATTACCGTTCCGCCGGTATTGCATAATAAGGCGTTCCGGTTTCGAGAGCGGCTACGAAAGCACATTCCTTTATTTTGATTTTCCCCGCCGGCAGCCATCCGTTTGCCGTAAACCGGTAAAGCGTCAGACTGCGGATGTTTCCCCATTCCACGGGTGTGTCAAAGCGGTATTCGCCGGCAGGCCCGTCCGTATAAAGTATTACTCCGGCGTCGTCGCGCCAGGCTGCCGG
>JAIRXI010000067.1 GCA_031268395.1 Tannerella sp.
AAGAACTCCAATTGTCGTTTGCTTGTTTCAATACTCTACCCGTATCCCGAACTCAGCTGATGTTAAGAGTCTTCTCTATTATTTTTTCTTTTACTCCCTGACGGTATGCATTATAGCGATATTCCAATCGAAAGTATTTCTTGCTTCCTTTAAACCGGCGTTGAGTGACATCGCCACTTTTACCGTTCTTTTGCAAATCGTTTCCTCCACAATGAGGACATTGAATCTGTTGATGATGTATCATGTTTTTGTTGCAAAGATAATATATTCAGCCTATTTATGACACTACCGTCCATTGTATATAAAGTAAAAAAGAAAGAAGACAAGTCCGGAAAAGAAAATAAAGCAACCCGGCTTATGCGACTAATTGACATCACCCACGAGCGAGCGCTCGTGGGTATATTGCCTATAATGAAGCGAAGTTTGGGTTTAAATTCTCTATTCTTCGTTTTCAATTCCCCATCGTTTCAGTATGCCAGGATTTCAACCGGGCCGAGGAGACCTGAGGACTGTAACGGAGAAGCAGCGTTCCAAGGGTTTACGTTGACCCATGTCGGACGGTCTTTTTCCGGCAGTTTTTGGTCGCCGATGAGGCGGTTCATCCAGTTGTTGGCCACTTCGATTTCAAGGGTGTTTTCGCCCTTTATCAACAGTTTCGTGATGTTGAGCCGGTATGGGTTTGTCCATACACCGCCGGCGTATGTCCCGTTTATCTTGACTTTGGCCGTTACCATTACTTTCCCCAAGTCGATGAAGACTTGTCTCCCTGCGTCGGGCAGGGATGCGATGCTGAACGTGTTTTTGTAGAGGGCTTTCCCGGAGAAATAGCGGATGCGTTCGTCCGGCGACAAGCTCCAGTCTTCCGGTTCGTTCATCGTGACAGCCTCTTCCGGTCCGCGTCCGCCCGCTTCAAAAGTAACTTCCCACGGCGTCCGGATGGCAGTCAGCGTTTCCATGCCGGAGAAATTCTTTCGGGGTGCGGAGGTTGCCCTACCTTTTTTGCGGAACACTACGAATGAGCTTTCATATTCCCGCAACTCCAGCGGGACGGTCGTCACGTTTTCCGAAATGTCGAACTCTTCCAGCACGCGTATTTCGTCGGTCAGCGGATTCCACAGCTCCGGAATCCTGCCGGTCACGCGAAACTGGGGATTGATTGTCACCGACCGGTTGTTTTGATTGGAAATGAAATAAATATCGCCGTCCGGCAGTGTGCGATGAATGAAGAGGATGCCCGGATTGTCGCTTATCTGCAAGTCGGGGCGCAGACCTTTCGCCGCAAAGACTTCCTCGATGGAATGTCCGTCGGAAAACACTTTTCCCTTACCGACGGTGCGAATTTTTTCGCTGCCGTCGCCCCACAGTCCGGCGGCAAGCGCTGCAACTTCGCTATCCGCGTCAGGATAGTTTCGGAGGCTTGGGGAATGTTCCGGAGCGGGACCTAAAATCACAAGGCCGGCATTAACTAATTCGCTTATCTTGCGGAGAACTTCCGGGCGCATCGTTTTCAACTGCGGCAAGACTAACAGGCTGTATTGCATACCGTCCGGCAACGTCAGTTTCCCGTCTTTTACGGAAGCCCGCGTGAGCAGCACTTCAGCGTTCATGTAGTCGAACGAATATCCTTTAGGCAGTTCGGGCGTGCGTACACCTGTCATTTTAGGCGCATCTTCACCTATGAAATAAGCGACGTCTGCGACATACAAACCTTGCTGCAGCATCAGGTTGCAGCGTTTCAGGTATGTCCCGAAGACGTCCAGATGGTCGAACCAAGTGTTTTTCCGGTTAAATTCATTGCCGAACCATGCCGCCATGCCAGGATTTCTGTCCTCGTAAGCCTGCTGGATAAACACATGTAGCAGGGTCGCGTTTATCCCTTCGGTGAAGAAGCGATCGACGCGCTGTTTCATGATGTTGGGGTAGCGACTGAACACGGGGCCGCCGCTGGTGCAGGATTCTGCCCATATCTGACGTTTGCCGTAGGTATGTCCGCACGATGCCGCCGCATGGTTTTCGATGTCGCCGAGCGAACCCTCGCTCCAGAACTCACCGCCTATTTCGTCGGACTGGCCTCCGTACATGAGGAACTCTCCAGGGAAGCCCCAGTGACCGTAGTTTTCAAGCCACGTAGAAAGCCCGTGCCTGTTGCTTATCTCGCGCAGACCGCCTACGTAATCGTAAGCCACACGGTCGGCAACAAGACGTCGCAAATCCCACAGGAAACGATCGGACAGATCGCAGCTGCCTACGATAACCCCGTTCAGCACGGGCAGGTACGGCACGGGACTGTATCCGTATGCATCCTGAAACTTTTCAATCATATCGTCCGTCCAGTTCAATCCTCCCGTTTCGTAACTGTCCTCCACGACGACGCGGAATGTCCTGCGGTCGCTTTCGGGGATGCGGCGGAGTATCTCGCCGATGAACGCGTCGAAATGCGCCTCTATGTGTTTTTTACTCATTTTGTCCGTCTCCAGGCCTCTTCCTTCGGGCGCCGCCGGTGCATTTGTGACACCCGTAGTACGCATGGCCGTGCGTGTGACTACCCATTCACCGTCAGGCACATCCCACGAGAGGACGCCGTCCTTGACCCGTTCAGTCAGGTCGATGACGTTTCGTGGATCGACACACAGGTCGGCCGGCGTTTCGGGCTGTCTGTCCCACAAATAATCGTGCCACATCGGGAGAGGCGTCTGAAACATCTTGGCCAGCGTTTTTTCCGGCCAGCGTTCGACCATCGGGCGTGTGGAAAGCGTCACGACGGCCTCTCCGACGCTTTCTTTTGCCGGTATTGCGAAGCGGAAAGCGGAAGCGTTTGTTTCGGGGATAGCGATGACGACCGGCGCATACGGGTCAAATCCGACATTGAGTGCCGGATTACTCCGGTCAACGCGTATCTTCTTCAGCAGACGGTACGACGCACCCTCTTTCACGAATAGTTCCGCATCGAATCTTGTCGGCTTGTTCGTCCTGATCGTGAGCGTACGGACGGGCGCGGCCTGTTCAAGCGGCAGGTCTATCGTCAGTTCCCTGCCTGCCCGTTTTTCAATGTTCCAGCTTTTTGTCACTGCCGGGGAACCGTTTCCCGGCGCCGGATATGCGATTATTTTCACGTCAGCCATCGCATCTTCAGCAACTTCAGGGAGCCTGATGTCTGCCGCTTTCTGCGGGCCTTTTACGATTATCTCCGAAGACGCCAGGTAGCGCATCGACTGTTCAGGCTTGACCCACGGACCACCCGACTGGCTCCAGCCCGGACAATTAAACAATCCGATTTCAATATCCAGTTCCGTTGCCTTTTTCATAGCCGTGTGCGTTATGTCCCACCATTCGGGCGAGAACAGTTTTACGCTTCCCTCGACTATACCCGGCTCGTCAAGCCCGATATTGCCGATGAATGCCCGGTTGATGCCGGCCTTTTTCATGGCTTCCAAATCCCGGACAACACCATCCTTGGTGATGTTACCGGAAATCCAGTACCAGTAAACGGCAAGTTTCATACTGTCCGGCTGCCTGAAACCGGATTCGATTGCCGCAAACGAAGATGAATTGACGCCTCCGCCCGAACAGGAACAGATGGCTGTTATCGCAATTGCTGCGATTGATAATAAAAAACCGTACTTTTTCATGTGCATGTAAAATTAGTAATCTGAGTTCGACGTAAAAAAATTGGTAAGTTGGATAATTTTATTATCTTTATAGCTGTAAATCAATAAAATAAATAAATATTATGACACAACTTACCACCGACAAAATTACTGAAATTTATTGTATTGCAGACGATTTTTGCAAAGAATTTTCAGAAGAAATCAAAAAACACCAAATTCTCCCCGATGATGGCAAACGAGCGATTCCTGTGCCGTTTGCCATCATCGGGGAGAATTTGTTTAAGAAAAGAAATGTTTTCTTTTCCAAAACAGCTCTATTGAATCATCTGATTCTGCTCCACTCAGGACGGTTAAAACACTCAATATGATTATGGGAGACTGTGAAGTTGACGGCGTTTTATGCGAGGATCTCTCAAAGATCTGAA
>JAIRXI010000204.1 GCA_031268395.1 Tannerella sp.
GCTCCTGCCTTACAGCAAGCCTGGAGGCTTGCCTTTAACCCGACGTAGCGAAAGACGCTACGCCGAGCGAGGCCGTCATTGCGGGAGATCGCAATGAAAAGCAATGCACATAACCATGCTGTGTGAAGTATAAAAGGAGCATTCCGTTTTACGCTGCGCGACCAGAGTTGCCGCTCTGGAGTGACCAGAGTTACCACTCTTGAGTCTTTAGAGTGCTAACTCTTGAGTCTCCAGAGTGGTAACTCTTGAGTCTCCAGAGTGGCAAGGTCGATGCGGCGGCATACATATCGGACGAATCCGGCGCAAATGCGGGAATTTGGATGATGCCCGGACGCTGATTGGGAAAAATGATGTAACTTTGTTTGTCGTTTAAAGGTTATATGTGACTGTATGAAAAAGTGGATTTGCATGGGGATCATGCTGTTGTCTTTATCCGGTGCGGAAGCGAGAGTCGGTTTCGGCATCCGTGCGGGTGTTGCTTATGCATCCTTGACACAGCTTGTGGACGAGAAAGTGGCGTATGGCGACCGGCTGGGATTCTGTGTAGCCGGAATCGTCGATATTCCGTTTTCCCGGAAGTTCTCCCTGCGTCCGGAACTGGTCATACTGAATCTGGGCGGCGCCTATGACGTTGAATATCCGGTTGAGGAGCAGCCCTATCTACGGATGGAACGGATAAAAAGTTCGTATTATTCGCTCCAGATGCCGCTGAATGTTACCTATAAGATACTGGTGAACAACTGGCAGTTTTGTGTATATGGCGGGCCGTCCGTGGCCGTTTCCACTCCGGTCAGGGAGAAGGTGCTTCCCGAAGAACGGAAATTCCGTCCGTTCGACGTCGGCATGGGGGTCGGTTTCCACGTGCAGCATCGCCGCGTCTTTACCTCTATATATACCCATTCCGGATTGATAGACCGGCAAAGCCGCAAACAGTCGCACGAATCACAGCTTTACCAGAACAGCGTAATCTTCTCGCTGGGGTATTGGTTTTGAGGAATCGGTTTTGAGGAATCCGCCGGGCAGGGGTTCCCGGACAGCGCATAAGAAAAGAGGGATAAAGCGACTTCGCGTCGATGGATCCCTCTAAAAAAAAACAAAAATCAAAATCTACCACTTGTGTACGGGTACTATTTCTTGCCTCTGCCCGGTTTCGAATGTTCGCTTTTCGGGTCGGAACGGCGTTCGCCGTCGCGCATAAATTCCCGCATGAACTTGAAGTCTGCCTGCTGGTATTTATACAGTTTCAGCGGCGAGAGGAGCTGTTTAAACTTCTCATAATACTCCTTTTCGAGCTGAGCCTCCCTGACGCGCGTTTCGATGTTGCAGTCAATGAGTTTCAGACAGGTCTCGTCGGAGAGTTTTTTCAGGGCACGGCTTTCCCGGTTCAGTTTCCGGCATTTCCGTCCCGCGTCAAACTGTTTTTGTTTCAGTTCGTTGTCCAGCGGGATAAAGGCCGCGGCCTCGTCTGCCGTCAGCCCCACTTCGGCCGTGATATAGGCGTTTCTTCTTGCCTGAAACGACTGCTTGTCGAACTTCTGCGTCCGGTCCTGCTCTTCCTGGGCTGCCGCAAAATGATTCAACAGCACGATGGCCATGCACATGATAAATATACGCTGTTTCATATCATTCTATTATTTCCAGTTCTTCCGTAAATGCGTCATTATAATAGTTGCTTTCCAGATATTCCAGAAAGTCTTCGTCTTCCTCCGTCAGCAGGCCCTCCGAAGGCGCCACCTGCACATACAGGGATTCGCCGGACGACCGGTCTTTTTCCGTGGCGAAGAACAGGTTGAAAAGCCTGAAAGAGACAATCAGGCCGACGAAAACGGCTGCCAGGTAGAGCCACGGACGTATCCGTCCGTACAGGGAAATGGGTTTGGGTTCTTCGCGTGGTTTTTCGGGAAGCTGACTCATGATTCGGCCGGTCAGTCCTTTCAGATAACCGTCCGGCACCTGAAAGGGATTCCTGCCTTTCAGTTCATCCAGTTTTGTTTGTTTTGTTTCCATACTCTTTGCGCGTTTCAACGTTCGTTTGACTGTTTGGGAGTGAAATAGTTTAAAGGTCTTCGGTTAAAAAGGATTCGATTTTCCTGACGGCATGAAAATAGGATGCCTTCAGTGCGCCGACCGAGGTGTCCAGGATCCCGGACATGTCTTCATATTTTATTTCGTCGTAGTAGCGCATGGTAAATACGATCCGCTGTTTTTCCGGCAACCGGAGGATGGCCTCCTGCAGTTTCAGTTCCAGCGCGTCTCCGTCAAAATACTCGTCACCCTTCAGCCGCTCCAGCAGGAAGGTGTCCGCGTCGTCGATCGAAATCTGGTTCATTGCCCGCTGACGATTCAGGAACGTAATGTTCTCGTTGATGGCGATCCTGGACATCCAGGTGAGAATCTTCGACTCTCCGCGAAACTGTTCCAGATTCGTCCACGCCTTCAGGAACGTATTCTGCAGCACGTCGTTTGCGTCGTCGTGCGTCAGTCCCGTCTTGCGAATCAGCCAGTACAGTTTTTCGCCGCAGGCTTCAACGATCCGGGTGAAGGCGCTTCGCCGCGTCTCCGGATTGCGCAGCTGTTCCATTATCTCATCTTCCTTCAATGCTTGCATCCGCTTCTTTTTTCAGGGCGTAAATATACTCATTTGCGCAGAGATGGGGTAGCGGAGGGGGGAAAACGCCTGTTAACAATCCGTAAACTCCGTGCATGGAGCCTGCGTTCTTCCTATCTTTGCACCTGTATTTTTTTACGGATTGAATAGATATGAAGAGAATAAGAATCAGCGAGTTTCGGGTCTTCCGGTTCAGGAGGTTTGCCCGGAAGGGGTACAGTGCATTCAACAGCATGCACAGGGTGGTGAACATCGGCGTGCTGGCGGGATGTATGCTGACCTTTGCCCCTGCGGCGCCGGGCCGGGCGCAGACGCCGGTTGCCGCGCCGCCGGCCGAAACGCTGCTGGAGGAAGAGCTGGAAGAGGTGACTGTGACGGCGCCGCACGTCGAGACGCCGGCCGGCCAGGTGGCCAGGCCGGTCACTGTTATCCGCCGGGAGCAGATTGAGCAGGCGCCCGTCCGGAGTGTCGAAGAACTCCTGAATTACGTGGCCGGCGTCGACGTCGTTCAGCGGGGTGGACACGGCGTCCAGGCCGATATTTCCCTCCGCGGCGGCTCGGCTGACCAGACAGCCGTCCTCCTGAACGGCGTTAACTTTACCAGTTCGCACACGGGTCATTACAGTATGGACCTTCCCGTCAACCTTTCCGACATCGAACGCATTGAAGTGATTCACGGCCCCGCGGCACTGGCCTGCGGGGCCGGCGCTTTTTCCGGAGGGATCAACATCATTACCCGGAAAGTGACCGGCGCCGGCCTGCAGGCCGACGCTGCGGGCGGCATGTACGGACTGCATGAGGCGGAAGTGCGGGGCGCGGCCGGCGCGGGACGGATGAGCGGCAGCCTGTCTGCCGGCTACCGGGCATCGGACGGGTATACCGAACACAGCGACTACCGGCTGCTCGACCTGTTCTGGCAGGCCGGGTGGGAGGCGGGGGCCTGTTCGCGTGTCGACATGCAGCTGGGGTATAACCGCAAAAGGTATGGCGCGAATACGTTCTATTCCGCACGCTATCCGGACCAGTATGAACGGACGGATGCCTGTGCGGGTTCCCTGAAGGGGACGTTCGGGAAGGCGCTGAAGTGTACTCCCGTTGTTTACTGGAACAGGCATTACGACTGTTTCGACCTGATCCGGAATACGGATACCGGCCGGAATTATCACCGGGGAGATACGTATGGTGCAGGTCTGACGGCCCGGTATGCTTCGCGGCTGGGGGTCACCGGTTTTGGCGGTGAATGGAGGCGCGAGGCGATCGTGAGCAGCAACCTGGGTCGCCCGATGGCGGTGCCGCAGGGGCATTATACGCATCGCGACGGGCGTACCGGGGTGTCGGTCTCGCTGGAGCATACGGTCGAATGGAAACGTTTTTCCGTGTCGGCCGGGGCGCTGGCAAACCGGAACACGCTGCAGGAGGGAGTCTGTTTCTATCCTTCGGCCGGTGCGGTCTTCCGCCCCATTCCCACGCTCCGCCTCAGCACGTCGTGGAGCCGTTCGACACGCCTGCCGACGTTTACCGACCTGTATTACACTACCGAGACGCATGTAGCCGACGAACAGCTGAAGCCGGAACGCTCGGAGTCGGTGGACTGGGGTGTCCGCTTCAGCCGCCCGTTTGTCACGGCCACGCTCGGGGCTTACCTGATGTGGGGGCGCGACATTATCGACTGGGTCAGGGCGCCCGGCGAGGAGAGGTGGGCGTCGTGGAACCTGACCGAAATTGACAGGCGGGGTGTGGAGGCCGGTCTGACGTTCCGCCCGGGCGAACGGACCACCCTGTCCGTCCACTATGCCCGCATGTTCCAGGCGTGTGAGGCCGGGGGGATGGAGTCGAGGTATTCCCTGAATTACCTGCGCGACAAACTGACGGTCCGCTTCGTCCATCCCGTCTGCGGGGGGCTTTCGGCCGGCTGGCATGTCCGTTTCCAGAAACGCATGGGCGTCTTCCGTAAATACGAAAACGGGGTGGACGAGGGGCTGCACCCGTTTCCCGCCTTCTCGACGCTCGACCTTAAACTGGATTACAGGCGGGGCGACTGGCACGTTTACCTCCTTCTGAACAATCTTTGCAATACGCATTATTACGACGTCGGGAACGTGCCCCAGGCCGGACGCTGGCTGACGGGAGGCGTCGGCTTCCGGCTGCCCGAACCGCCGGAACGGTGATTCATTTGAACTGAGCATAGCCTTTTTGAGCGCAACGTGCGGATAATTTGTGCATCAACACAAGGCGGTGGATTTGGGATGCTTACGTGTCTATCCGCGTGCTTTTGACACAGCGCCGTGCTGCATCAGGCCCGTGCGTGGCGATGTGCCTGCGGGCTTTTTTTGTATCTTTGCAGTTGTATTATGAACAGTAACAGTAATCATAACAGTCCGTTGACGCTGGGGACAGAACCTGCCGGCAGGCTGCTGGCCCGGTATGCGATCCCGGCCATTATTGCCATGACGGCCTCGTCGGTCTATAACATGGTAGACAGCATCATCATTGGCCATGGCGTCGGGACGATGGCCATTGCGGGGCTGGCGCTGACTTTCCCGCTGATGAACCTGGCGGCGGCCTTCGGGTCGTTTGTCGGCGTGGGCGCCTCCACGATCATTTCCGTCAAGCTGGGACAGCGGGATTATGAAGGCGCGAACCTGGCGCTGGGGAATGTCCTGACGCTGAATATCGTTATCGGGATTGCCTTTACGGCGCTGTGTTTCCCGTTCCTGGATCCCGTTTTCCGTTTTTTCGGCGCCAGCGACCGGACGCTCCCCTACGCCCGCGAGTATATGGAAGTGATCCTGGCGGGGAATGTCATCACTCATATCTATTTCGGGCTGAACGCCGTGCTCCGGGCGGCCGGGCATCCGAAACTGGCCATGTATGCCACGCTGACGTCGGTCGTGGTCAACTGCCTGCTGGCGCCGCTCTTTGTCTTCGGTTTCGGCTGGGGCATCCGGGGAGCGGCCTGGGCAACGGTGATCGCACAGGCGATTTCCCTTGTCTGGCAGATCGTGCATTTTCTCCGCCCGGACCGGTTGCTCCATTTCCGGAAAGGGATTTACGGATTGAGGCGGAAACTGGCAGGCAGCATTTTCGCCATCGGCCTCTCGCCTTTCCTGATGAATCTCTGTTCCTGCCTGATCGTGATCCTGATCAACCGCGGCCTGAAGGCGTATGGCAGCGACCTGACCGTCGGCGCCTACGGGATCGTCAACCGGATCATTTTCCTGTTCGCCATGGTCATCATGGGCCTGAACCAGGGAATGCAGCCGGTGGCGGGGTATAACTTCGGCGCGCGCGACTACCGGCGGGTGACACAGGTCACGAAACTGACGATCGGCTGGGGCATGGGCATTGCCACGTTCGGTTTCCTGATCTGCCACCTGTTTCCCGAGGGCATTATCCGGTGGTTCACCTCGGACGCCGAACTGATCCGGACGGCTGCCGGCGGCCTGCATATCGTGTTTGCCGTCTTCCCGCTCGCGGGCTTCCAGATGGTGGCGACGAACTTTTTCCTCTCAATCGGGATGTCAAGCAAGGCGATCTTCCTCTCCCTCACCCGCCAGGCGCTCTTCATGATCCCCTGCCTGATCATCCTGCCGCAGTTTTTCGGCGTGCTGGGCGTATGGGTCAGCCTCCCGGCCGCCGATTTTACCGCCTCCGCGCTCACCGCCTTCATGCTTTTCAGGCAGCTCGGAAAACTTAAGCGCGCAACGGACGATCCCGGTTTCAACAGCCAACTGTCCCGGTAAAACGGCGTTTGAAGATGCCCTGCCGGTAAAAACGGCCCGCAACGCACGATGGGACTGTTTCAAAAGCCGAATGCCGTCGTCATTGCGAGTCGAAATATCCGGAGAACAAACAAAAGAAAATGACGAAAACATCGGATTGGCCGTCAAAAATCCCGGCTCGGCGTAGCGTCCCGCTACGTCGTGTTAAAAGCAAGGCTCCCGCCTTGCGCCGATCCCGATTTGGAGAATGGAGAATGGAGAATGGGGGATTGCTTCGTTCCTCGCAAGGACGGTGCACGGCGGGTTGAAATGCACTCGGCTCGACGCAGCGGGACGCTGCGCCGAGCAGGAGTTATTGACTGCCAATCCGATGTTTTCGTCATTTTCTTTTGTTTGTTCTCCGGATATTTCGACTCGCAAGGACGGCGCTGATGAGCCTGTCTTTGCAGGATA
>JAIRXI010000325.1 GCA_031268395.1 Tannerella sp.
GCCTGCACCTCGCCGCCGCTGACACAGTCCGCGCCAAGCCCCTTTTGAGCTATCAGGGAAAGGATGCGCGGGTTGGCGTTGGCCTTGACGGCGTAGTGTTCGTGATAGCCGTACCTGGCCGTCTGTTCGCCGACGGCGTCCAGCGTCTGCCGGAGCAGGTCGGTGTCGTAATAGTAAAAAGGAGTCCGGAGGCTTTTGAAACTGTCTGTGGGAAAATTTCCTTTCGTCATGATTCGATGTTTAATGCTTATTGGTTGATGATTCATGTGCCCGGTCGCTGAACAGGTGACTGCTCAATGCCTGCAGAGCGTTCTGCTTGTCGGAAGCCCTGACCAGCAGCGAGACGTTGCTGTTGCTTCCCCCGTAGGAAATCATGCGCAGGGGAATGTCTTTCAGCGCATAGACAATGCGTGATTCAAATCCGACATTGTTCCACTCCAGGTCGCCGACAACGCAGATGATCGTCAGTTCCCGGTCGACCGTCACTGTGCCGTATTTTCTGAGGTCGTTGACGATCTCGTCCAGATGCTTGCAGTTGTCGATGGTCACCGATACGCCGACTTCCGAAGTGGCTACGACATCGACGGGCGTCCGGTAGTTTTCAAAAATTTCAAATACCTTGCGCAGGAAACCGGTAGCCAGCAGCATCCGTCCACTTTTGATCCTGATGGAGGTGATGTTGTCCTTGGCGGCGACGGCCTTGATTTTACCTTTCTCGGTTTCGTTAGAGATGGTCGTGCCGGCAGAGTCGGGCTGCATGGTATTGAGCAGGCGGACAGGGATGTTGTTCAGTTTGGCGGGCAGGATGCAGGTCGGATGCAGGATTTTGGCGCCGAAATAGGCCAGTTCGGCCGCTTCGTCGAAATGCAGCTGCCGCACGGGCTGCGTCTGTTTCACATAGCGCGGGTCGCTGTTGTGCATCCCGTCAATATCTGTCCATATCTGTATTTCTTCGGCATGGATGGCGGCGCCGACAAGCGAGGCGGTGTAATCGCTGCCGCCGCGTTGCAGGTTGTCGACGCCGTCGTCGGCATTGCGGCAAATAAACCCCTGAGTGATGTACAGTTCCGCCTCCGGATGCTTTTCCAGCAGCGCCGTCAGTTTTTCCCTGATAAAAGACGGTTCAGGCTCGGCGTTCCTGTCGATCCGCATGAAATCCAGCGCCGGAAGCAATACGGAGCGGACACCCGTCTCCTGCAGATAGAGATTCATCAGCCCGGTCGAAAGCAGTTCCCCCTGCGCCAGGATGATTTTTTCCTCGCACGCGGAGAATGGCTGTTTCATGAGCGAACAAAGCCCGTCGAAGCGTTCGGAAATCAATTCCCGGGCCAGCTGCCGGTATTCTTCCGTGCGATACAGGCCGCCGGGCAGTTCCAGATAGTGGCGCCGTAATTTGTTGGCTATTTCGCTGGCCCCGTCGGGATTCTTCCGGTGGAGATAATCCGAGATTTCGACCAGCGTATTGGTGGTCCCCGACATGGCGGACAATACCACGATTTTGGGCGCGCCGTCGCAAATCAGCCGGGCCACATCCTTCATGCGCGGTGCCGATCCGACGGAGGTTCCGCCAAACTTTAAAACTTTCATATTCCTTTTATCTCAATCTATTTAGCAAGTAACAGCGGTCACTTTAATTCGTATAAACCGCCCTTTTCGCAGCGGACGACGCGTGCCGGGAGGTTTCCCACAAGCGTATAATTGTGTGTGGTCATGATGACGGATTTCCCGTTCCTGCAGATGGCATGGAGCAGCTGAACGATTTGCAGGCCCGTTTCGGGGTCCAGGTTCCCGGTCGGCTCGTCGGCCAGGATGAGTTTCGGGTTATTCAGCAGCGAACGGGCAATGGCCACGCGCTGCTGCTCGCAGCCCGACAGTTCGTGAGGCATCTTGTAGCCCTTGTTCTGCATCCCGACCTGCGTCAGCACTTCCCGGATGCGCATCTTGATATCGTTGCGCTTTTTCCAGCCGGTGGCCCTCAACACAAATTCCAGATTCCGGACAACTGTCCGGTCGGTCAGCAGCTGGAAGTCCTGGAAGACGATGCCGATCTGTCGCCGCAGGTACGGGATTTCCCGGTTCCTGATCTTGCGCAGGTCGTAGCCCATGATGTGCGCCACGCCTTCGCGGATGGGTATTTCGCAGTACAGGCTCTTGAGCAGGCTGCTTTTTCCCGCGCCGACACGCCCGATCACGTACACAAATTCGTTGTTGCGCAGCTTCAGCGAAGCGTTCCGCAGGACGAGGTTCTCATCCTGGTTCAGCGTGATATTTTCCAGCTGGAGCAGTAACTTTTTTTCCATGACGCTACTCCTTATGTCTTTTTTGCAGTTCGCGCGCCAGGTCTTCCAGCCGGAATCCTTTGCCTGCGAGCAGCACAATCAGGTGATACATCAGGTCGGAGGCTTCGTAAAGGAAGCCTTCTTCCGTGCCGTTGACGGCTTCGATAACAGTTTCCACCGCTTCCTCGCCGACTTTCTGGGCCATGCGGTTGATGCCCTTGCGGAACAGCGAAGTGGTGTATGAACCTTCCGGCATTTCCTCGTGTCGCCGGTCGACAACGTCCTGCAAATATTTCAGGAAAAAGACGCCCGCTTCGTTGCTTTCGCCGAAACAGGTATCCGTGCCGGTGTGACACGTCGGGCCGTCGGGCCGCACCCTGACAAGGAGCGTATCGTGGTCGCAGTCTTCCAGGATTTGCACCACGTGCAGGAAGTTCCCGCTTGTCTCGCCTTTCGTCCAGAGACGCTGCCGCGTCCGGCTGAAAAAGGTCACTTTCTTTGTTTCGAGCGTCTTCCGGCAGGCTTCTTCGTTCATGAAGCCCAGCATCAGCACCTGCCGGGTTTGCGCATCCTGAATAATGGCGGGGATCAAACCGCCCGATTTGGTAAAGTCCAGTTTCATACGTGCAGGAGTTAAAATTCAGTTGAGTAAGCGTTCGCCATCGTCTTCGAGCCTGACGTTAATGCCCCGGGATCGAAGCTCGCGCTTGAGGTGGCGAATGTCGATTTCCCCGAAATGAAATACGCTGGCGGCCAGGGCTGCATCAGCTTTTCCGACGGCAAAAGCGTCGTGGAAATGCGCGATGCTGCCGGCACCGCCCGATGCGATGACGGGGATATGCAGGCGTTCGGTCAGCATGGCCAGGGCGTCGTTGGCATAACCGTCCTTCACGCCGTCGTGCGTCATGCTGGTGAACAGGATTTCGCCCGCGCCGCGGTCTCCGGCCTCTTCGGCCCATTCGACCAGGCGTCTTTCCGTTGCGATGCGTCCCCCGTTCAGGTAGCAGATCCAGTCATTCCGTTCCCGGTTGGCGTCGATGGCTACGACGCATACCTGACTGCCAAAGTTGCGTGCAATTTCGTCGATCAGTTCCGGCCGGCGGAGTGCGGCCGAATTGACGGACACCTTGTCGGCGCCGGCGTTCAGCAGCCGTTCGACGTCCGACAGTTCGTGAATGCCGCCGCCTACCGTAAACGGGATGTCGAGATTGGCGGCCACGCGCCCGACCAGTTCCGTAAAGGTCTTCCGTCCCTCGTGCGAGGCCACGATGTCGAGATATACAAGTTCGTCTGCCCCCATGCGGCTGTAGCCGGCGCCCAGTTCCACCGGGTCGCCGGCGTCGCGGAAGTTGACGAAATGGACGCCCTTGACGGTAGTGCCGTCTTTTACGTCCAGACAGGGAATGATTCTTTTTGCCAGCATGATTGTCAGTCTTTTGGCCGGTCCGTAAAACGGAGCAGGTCGTTCAGTGCAATGCGTCCTTCGTAGAGGGCTTTTCCGAAAATCACGGCGGGGATGCCTGCCGCCTCCAGGTCGTCCAGATCTCCGACCGAACCGACGCCCCCGCTGGCAATCAGGTACATATCAGGCAGGGCGGCGCGAATTTCGCCGTAAAGCGCCGTCGCCGGACCTTGCAGCATCCCGTCGCGGCCGATGTCGGTACAGATGGTCTGGGTAATCCCCCGGCTGTGCCAGCTGGCCAGGAAGGGCAGCAGCTCGCTGCCGGTCGTGTCCTGCCAGCCGTTGATGGCAATCAGCCGTTCTTTCGCGTCGGCGCCGAGTATGATTTTCCGGCTGCCGAAGCGGTTCAGCCACGCGGCAAACGTCTCCGGTTCGGTGACGGCGATGCTGCCGCCCGTTACCATCTGCGCCCCGCATTCGAACGCGATTTCCAGATCGCCGTCGCGTTTCAGCCCGCCGCCGAAGTCAATCGCCAGCGCCGTGCGCGCGGCCAGCCGCTCCAGCACGCGGTAATTGACAATGCGTCCTTCGCGGGCGCCGTCCAGGTCAACGACGTGAAGCCGGCGCAACCCGTGATCTTCAAACGCCCTGGCCACTTCGAGGGGGTCTTCGCCGTAGACTTTCTTCGAGGCATAGTCGCCCTGCGTCAGCCGGACGCACTTGCCGTCGATCAGGTCAATTGCGGGAATCAGTTCGATCATTTGCTTGGGGAAATTTCAGGAAATTGGACAGGATCGTTTCGCCCGTGCGGCCGCTTTTTTCAGGGTGAAACTGCACGGCGTAGAAATTGTTTTTCCGCAGGGCGGCGCTGAAAGGGTGGATATAGTCGGTTTCGGCAATCGTTCCGTCTGTCACCGGCACATAATAACTGTGGACAAAATACACGAAACGCCCCTCCAGCGCTCCGGAGAACAGCTCGCTCCGCACGCCCTTCACCGTATTCCAGCCCATGTGCGGTATCTTGTCGGCATGTTGCCGGGGGATGAAGCGTTTCACGTCCGCATCGAAAATGCCGAGGCAGTCGACATCGCCTTCGTCCGAGTGGCGACACATCAGCTGCATCCCGATACAAATGCCCAGCACCGGCTGTTTCAGTTCCCGGATGACCCGGTCCAGTCCGCGTTCGCGCAAATACCGGATGGTTGTGCTGGCCTCGCCCTGACCGGGAAAAACGACCCTGTCCGCTTTTCGGATCCGTTCGGCATCATCGGTAATCTCCGGCGTAACGCCCAGCCGTCGAAGACCGTAATCCACCGAACGAATATTACCTGCATTGTATTTGATAATCACCACATTCATTGTCTCATTATTTTGCTTCCGTCTTCTGCTTCGTGCCGGGCAGAAGGCTTTCAGGCGGACAAAGATACAAAATAATTCATAAACGGCAAGAGACCCCGAAGGCACGGGTGTGAGCGGCAGACGGCCGGCGCGGGCGAAACGCAGGGATGGGAGAACTGATGACCTCAGAAGGAAGGGAGAACGGGTACGTGAGCAAATGGACCGGCTCATTGAACCTTCGGAGTTCCCGACGTGTCGGGAAGGTTCGCCGACGTGTCGGGAAGTTTTCCCGACGTGTCGAGAAGTTTTCCCGACGTCACGGGAAGTTTTCCCGACGTCACGGGAAATTTTCCCGGAGCTCCAGGAAATTTTCCCGGCGCTCCAGGAAATTTTCCCGATCATTCCATCCTTCCGAGGCGGGCGAGCAAAGGCCGTCCCGGAAGAAGAGCCTGAGGGCGGGAGGCGCCGGGCGGTTTTCTGCCGGTACGGCGTTTGTTTTCCGGCAGCGTCCGGCTAACGGTCTGCGTGCGGGAGAGTTGGCCGCTCCTCAAAAAAAGAATCCGCCCCGAAACGATTCCTGTCCACATTCCGGTAAATTGATTATCTTTGCCTCTCGTATCCTGCCCTTTGGCATGGAAAAGAAAGAGTGTACCCTCAAGTAAAAAAGTCATGAAAAGAAGAAAAATTATGGTATCACTAAAATGGATATTCGGGGCTGTCCTGTTGCCTGTCTGCCTGTCTGCGCAGACGCCCCGGGGAGACGGACCGCGCGGCGAAGGCCGGCGTTTCACGGCGGAAGAAATGGCCAAACGCACAACCGAATGGATGACGGAGGAACTGAAGCTGACGGCGGAGCAGACGGCTCCCGTGGATTCGGTCAATCTGCTGTTTGCTCAGGCCCAGCAGGTCCTGTTCCAGTCGGCGGAGGGCGACCGCGAGAAACTTCGCGAATCCGTGACCGCGCTGAACCGGGAAAAGGAAAAAGCCCTGTCGGCCGTGTTGACGGAGGAACAGTTGGCGCTTTACCGGAAAAAGATCGGGGAGCAGGCGGCAAACCGGCGGCGGCAAAGGCCGTAAAACGGTTCGCCGATTCAGTCCAGCGTCAGGGTTTCCGTATTTTTTAACTGCGTGAGAGACATGTCGAGCGGACGGTATCCGTCTGCGCTGAACGTGTACTGCCGGTAGTCCGTGCGTTCGACTTTGCCGGTGACGCCACCCTCCTCCCGGCTGTTGCCGAACTTGAAGTGGCGCACGGTCAGGA
>JAIRXI010000342.1 GCA_031268395.1 Tannerella sp.
CATTGGGGAAAGAAACTATTATTATGGCGCAGAGATTAAAGGAAATCGTGATTATTCCCGCTTATTGTTAAATATAACTTTTGCCAAAAATTACACGAATTTTACTTGTAAGGTACTAACTACGCATTTGTCGGATGAACCATAAATAACCTGCAAGGGTTGCCCTGTTTCACTTTTAGATTCCGAGGCGGAATCTCTGCTCACGGTATGTTTACGCCCATTCACTCAGTTCCAGCCAGCGGTTGGTATTCCGGTCGATCGCGTCGATTATTTCGGCGATGCGCCGGGCCTGGCGCGTGAGTTCGTCGTGCGACAGGCCACCGCTACTCAGCGTCGTTTCCAGTTGCGCCTTTTCTTTTTCGAGGGTGGCTATGGCCGGCTCAAGAGACTCAAATTCGCGCCGTTCCTGCCAAGTTAGTTTCCGCTTCGATTCCTTTCCGGAACTGCCGGTCGGCATTTTGAGGGGCCTGGGAGCCGCCCCTTTTCGCGCATTTGGCTGTTCCTCCGCCCATGTGCGATACTGCGTATAGTTTCCCGGGAAATCCTGAATCGCTGCATCCCCGTGAAAGACAAAAAGATGGTCTACAATCTTGTCCATAAAATACCGGTCGTGCGAGACGGTAATCAGGCAACCTTTGAAACCTCGCAGATATTCCTCAAGCACGTTCAGCGTCACGATGTCCAAGTCGTTCGTCGGCTCGTCGAGCACCAGGAAATTCGGGTTCCGCATCAGCACAGTGCAAAGATACAGCCGCCGTTTCTCGCCTCCGCTCAATTTGTGCACATATTGATGCTGTATGTCGGGAGCAAACAGGAAATGATTCAGGAACTGTGAGACGCTCAGGGTTTTGCCGTCGCCCAAGGTGACGTATTCGGCGATGTCCCGTACCAAGTCGATGACTTTCCGGTTTTCGTCCGGCAGAAGCCCTTCCTGGCTGTAATAGCCGAAACGGACGGTCTCGCCGATGTCGAAACGTCCGCTATCGGGCGATACTTCCCCGACCAGCATTTTGATAAAGGTGGACTTTCCCGTTCCGTTGTCGCCGATAATTCCCAGCTTCTCATAACGGGCAAACGTATAATTAAAATCCCGCAAAATCCATGTGCTGCCGTATCTTTTGGAGACATGGGCCGCCTCAAAAATCCTGGTGCCGATGTATGCCGGCCGGATGTTCAGCCGGAGCGTCCCGGCATCCTGCCTCGGTTTCGTTTTTTCTTCCAGTTCGTAAAAAGCGTCGATTCGGTATTTGGCCTTTGTACTCCGCGCCTGCGGCTGGCGGCGCATCCAGTCCAGTTCCTTGCGCAGCAGGTTGTCTGCCCGTTCGATTTCCGCGTTCCGGGCACTGACGCGTTCGCTCCGTTTTTCCAGGTAATAGCTATAACTCCCTTTGTACGGATACATTTCCCGATTGTCAATCTCCAGTATTTCACTGCATACGCGGTCAAGGAAATAACGGTCGTGCGTGACCATCAGGAGACTGAGATGCGAGCGTTCCAGATAACCTTCCAGCCATTCGATCATTTCCAGGTCAAGGTGATTGGTCGGTTCGTCCAGCAAAAGCAGTTCCGGTTCGGCGATCAGTACGCCGGCAAGGGCAACCCGTTTCATCTGTCCTCCGGACAGTTGCTTCATTTTCCGGTCGAGGCGGTCGATTTTCAACTGCGTAAGAATCTGCCG
Organism: Tannerella sp.; assembly: GCA_031268395.1. GTDB lineage: Bacteria > Bacteroidota > Bacteroidia > Bacteroidales > Tannerellaceae > Tannerella. The sequence continues at coordinate 1,679 of JAIRXI010000342.1, forward strand.
GGCTTTCTGTTCATAATCCCATGCTTTGGCATGTTCCATCTGCGCCGTCAACTCTTCAGGGATCACCGGATTTTCCGCCGCCATCGCCGTTTCGTATTCGGCAATCAGCCGCGCCGCTGGATGGGGAGAACGAAAGCAGGCTTCCATCACAGTCAGTTCTCCGGGACAGTAAGGAATTTGCTCCAGGTAGCCGACGCGCAAGTCGTTGCGGAAGACTGCGGCGCCTTCGTCAGGGCTTTCCTTTCCGGCGAGGATGTTTAAAAGTGTTGTCTTTCCGGCGCCGTTCCCGGCAATCAGGCCGGTTTTCTGTCCCTGTACCAGACCGAAGGTGATGTCGCGAAACAGTAACCGGTCGCCAAAACTCTTCGTCAGGCCGTCTACCTGCAAATAACTGGTCATCCGTTTTCCCGACGGGATTAGTTCTGTTCCTTGAGGATGACATCGTGTGCGCCACCCTCGACGATGCTGGTCGACGATACCAGAGTGATCTTAGCCTGCTGCTGGAGGTCCTTGATGGTGACGGCGCCGCAGCTGCACATGGTTGCCCTGATTTTTCCCAGCGTGATGGCCAGGTTGTCTTTCATCTTTCCGGCATAAGGAACATAACTGTCCACACCTTCCTCAAATTTCAGCGATTCCGTCCCGCCCATGTCGTAACGCTGCCAGTTCTGGGCGCGGTTCGATCCTTCGCCCCAGTATTCCTTCACGTAGTTGTTGCCGACACGCAATGTTTTGGTAGGGGACTCGTCGAAGCGGGCAAAATAGCGTCCCATCATCAGGAAATCGGCTCCCATGGCCAGCGCCAGCACCATGTGGCAGTCGTGCACCAGACCGCCGTCGCTGCAAATGGGGATGTAAATACCTGTCCGGCGACAGTGTTCGTTGCGTGCCTGAACAACGTCGATCAGGGCCGTTGCCTGTCCGCGTCCGATACCTTTCTGTTCGCGCGTAATGCAGATGGAGCCGCCTCCGATACCGACTTTGACAAAGTCCGCGCCGGCAGCGGCCAAATAGCGAAAACCGTCGCTGTCGACCACGTTTCCGGCACCCACCGGCACACTGTCGCCAAAGGTTCGCTTGATCCAGTGCAGCGTTTCCTGCTGCCACTCGGAATGGCCGTCGGAAGAATCAATGCACAGCACGTCTGCGCCAGCTTCCACCAGGGCCGGCACCCGCTCGCGGTAGTCGCGCGTATTAATGCCCGCTCCGACAATCAGTTGCTTGGTTTCATCGGACAGTTCGCCGGGATTGTCGCGGTGGCTGTCATAGTCCTTCCGGAAGACGAAATAGACCAGGTTCTGATCTTTGTCGATGATCGGCAGCGAATTCAGCTTATGCTCCCACAGGATTTGATTGGCTTCACTGAGCGAAATGCCCGACTGCCCGACAATCAGTTTGGAAAAGGGAGTCATAAAGCTTCTGACTTTCATGTACATCGAGTCTTTCTCTGTCCTGTAGTCGCGGCTGCTGATCAGCCCCAGTAATTTCCCGTTGCAGGTACCATCGTGAGTCACGCCGATGGTCGAATGTCCCGTCTTTTCCACCGTGCGGAGGACATCGGCCAGCGTATCTTCGGGCGTTAGATTGGAGTCGCTGACTACAAATCCTGCCTTGAACTTCTTTACCCTGCGCACCATGCTGGCCTGTTCGACGACCGGCTGGGAACCGTAGAGGAACGACAGTCCGCCGTTGCGCGCCAGTTCGATTGCCAGTTCGGGTCCGGAAACGGACTGCATGATGGCCGATACAAAAGGAATATTGAGTGTGATGGCCGGTTTTTCATTTTTCGTATGTTTCACTAAAGGCGTTTTCAGTGAAACGTTGGAAGGGACACATTTTTTGGTTGTCAGACCGGGGATCAGCAGATATTCCCCGAAAGTTCTGGATACGTCGTCTAAATAAATTGCCATATGCTAACTGTT
>JAIRXI010000364.1 GCA_031268395.1 Tannerella sp.
TGAGGTTGTTTTGTTATTAAAAGGAGGTGGAAAGGAGGTCGTCTGTCCGAAACGAAGGTTTGCCGTGAGGCTGTCATAAAGCGCTTCGTCCCATGAACTCATGGTTTTACCGGTGATCCTGCCTCTCCGTGTCCTTTTCCATTTATTATCAACACGGAGGGCGCGGAGAACACAAAGGAAATCCGCTCGCTCCGTGTCCTCCGTGCCCTCCGTGTTTGAAGAAAAGAACGGTTTACATCCTTTCCGGCACCTCGATCCCCAGCAGCGACATGCCCGAGCGGATGATCTCCGCTACCTTGGCCGACAGCGCCAGCCGCTCCTGCCCGACGGTTTCGTCAGGCTCGTTCAGGATGGAGCAGTCGTGGTAAAACTGATTGTATTCCTTCGCCAGGTCGTATACGTAGTTGGCGATGCAGGCCGGGCTGTATGTCTGTCCGGCTTCCGCAACCACCGCCGCAAACCCGGCCGCCAGCTGGATCAGCGTTTCTTCCCGGGCCGTCAGGGACGTATCCACCGGCAGCGGTCCGGACGGGAGCCGCCCCTGTTCCGCTGCCCGGCGCAAAACGGATCGGATTCGCGCATGGGTATATTGAATAAAGGATCCCGTGTTCCCGTTGAAATCGATGGATTCCTTCGGATTGAAGACCATGTTTTTGCGGGGGTCGACTTTCAGGATGAAGTATTTCAGCGAACCCAGCCCGACCATGCGGACAATCCCGTCCGCTTCCTCGCTGCTCAGGCCGTCCAGTTTGCCCAGTTCGCCGGAGATTTCCCGCGCCGCGGCAATCATCTCCGTCATCAGGTCGTCGGCGTCGACCACGGTGCCCTCGCGGCTCTTCATCTTCCCTTCCGGCAGCTCCACCATGCCGTAGGAGAAATGTACCAGTCCCCGGCCGAAGGCAAAACCCAGCCGGTCGAGCAGGATGGAAAGTACCTGGAAATGATAGTTCTGCTCGTTGCCGACTACATAGATCATGCGGTCGATCGGATAGTCGTCGAAGCGCAGCCTGGCCGTGCCGACGTCCTGTGTCATGTAGACGGACGTGCCGTCGGAACGGAGCAGCAGTTTTTCGTCCAGTCCGTCGGCCGAGAGATCAATCCAGACCGAGCCGTCGTCGCGGCGGTAGCATATTCCCTTTTCCACCCCTTCCAGTACCTTTCTTTTCCCTTCCAGGTAGGTCTCCGACTCGTAATAGATGCGGTCGAAATCCACGCCCAGCCGCCGGTACGTCTCTTCAAAACCTTCGTACACCCAGCCGTTCATCGTCCGCCACAGGGCGACCGTTTCCGTGTCGCCGGCTTCCCAGCGGCGAAGCATGTCGCGCGCTTCGGCCATCAGGGTCGACTGTCTTTCGGCTTCTTCCCGACTCAGGCCGCCGGCTTCAAGCGTCTTCAACTCTTCCTTATAATGTTTGTCGAACAGTACGTAAAAGTCGCCCACCAGATGATCGCCCTTCTGTCCGGACGAGGCGGGCGTCACACCTTCACCCCATTTCTGCCAGGCCAGCATGGACTTGCAGATGTGAATGCCGCGGTCGTTGACGATGTTCGTCTTCACTACCCGGCAGCCGTTGGCCTTCAGGATTTCCGCCAGACTGTATCCCAGCAGGTTGTTTCGGATGTGTCCCAGGTGGAGCGGCTTGTTTGTGTTGGGCGACGAATATTCGATCATCACCAGGGGCGACTGTTCGGTCGACGGGCGGATCCCGTAGCGGGGCTGTCCGGAAAGTTCGTTCAGCAGTTCCATCCACCGCCGCGAAGCCACCGTCAGGTTCAGGAAGCCTCCGATCACATTGAACTCAGCTACCGCCGTTTCTTCGCGCAGCAACCAGTTGCCTATTTCCCCGGCCGTCTCGCCGGGCGGCTTCCTCGACGCCTTCAGGTAGGGAAATACCACCAGCGTGAGATGTCCCCGAAACTCCTTTTTTGTTTTCTGTAATTCCACCTTCCCGGCGTCCGCGCCGTAGAGGGATTTGACGGCAGCGCTCACCGATGCCGCAAGTTGTTGTTCGACTGTCATAACTGAAAAAATTTCCGGCAAAGGTACGAAAAAGCCGGACGGAAACAAATGCCGGCCCGTTCCCGCCGCCCGCCCGGAAAAGGGGACGGGCACCTTTGCGCGGGGCGCGTCGGTTTCGGGGGAGAAAATGTCTGTTCCCTTTGCGCGGTTAAAAAACGGCTGTCCCGGCACTGATTTTCAGGCAGACAACACTTGCAGGATATACGCAGACAATGACAGGAAAAATCTGCGCAAATCCCTGAAATCTGCGTCATCTGCGTGCTTCCGAAAAGGATCCGGACCCCTTCTTCTCCCTTTTCCCGCCCTGCCGCTGATCCGGCCCGGCGGGAAGGGACGGCGCTCCGCCACATTCCGGTCGAAAGACACGTCCGTGATCCCTGCGTAATATTTCTTTCAAAAAAAAGTAATATCTTTGCCCCGGTCCGACTGGCGGTTCGTTATCGGGCGGATTTTTCTGTGATATATTAATATGAAAAAGGATGATGATTCCGTGTTATAGCAAAATTTTAATTGTCGCCCCGGGCTTGCCGGAGGCGGCAGACTGTTCGGTCCCGTCCGTCCGTTGGGACCGATTACAGTCCTTGCGCGAATGTATTGCCGCGTTGTCCGAACCGGATTGGGCGGGTCAGGCCGGGATTCCGGCGGTATAAGCGATTATTCCGGCCCGGTTATGAATATAATGACACGAAGCGCGTCCTGTTTTTACCGTCATCGACAGCGGGTGGTGGAATCGTATGGCGTATATGCCGCCGACATCCAGCGTGCGCAGTTGAAAAAAATACTGGAACGGGCGAAAAATACGGTGTGGGGAAAAAAATACGGTTACGGGAGTATTCGCGACTGTGCGACGTATGCCCGGCGGGTTCCGCTGCAAACGTATGAAACACTGAAACCGCTGATCCGGCGGATGATTGACGGGGAAAAAGATATACTGTGGCCTTCCGTGGTGAAATGGTATGCCCGGAGCAGCGGCACGACAAATGACAAGAGCAAATTTATTCCCGTGACGCCCGAAATCATGCGGGATTCGCATTATCAGGGCGGTTACGACACGGTGGGGCTGTATCTGCGGAACTGTCCGGAGAGCCGTTTCTTTTCCCGAAAGGGGCTGATTCTGGGCGGGAGCCACAGTCTTGCGCCGCTGAACGGAAAAGCGCACTGCGGCGACCTGTCGGCCCTGCTGATTCAGCATATCCCTTCGTGGGTGAATCTGGTCCGTATTCCGAAAAAACGGATTATCCTGATGGACGAATGGGAATCGAAAATCAGGGCCATCGTGGCCGATACGTGGAACAGGGATGTGGGAAACCTTTCCGGTATTCCTTCGTGGATGCTGGTGCTGATCCGGGAGGTGCTGAAGAAAGCCGGCCGCGACACGCTGACGGAGGTGTGGCCGAATCTGGAAGTTT
>JAIRXI010000039.1 GCA_031268395.1 Tannerella sp.
ACGATTTCTTCAAACGTGCCGGTATCTTCCTTGTAGTTTTCAGCAATGCGGATATCCCACACGTTGTTGTGTCCGAAGTGAAACGATATGGCATCGGGTCGCGTCGTAACGACTGTGCCCATGCCGCCGTTGCCCAGCAGGGCGCCTTCAAAGAAGTTGACCGCCGGCTTGTTAAGTACAATGGGATACTGCCGCGCCTTTTCGACGGGATCGACCCCTGTTTGTGCAATGAGATTCATCATACATATCCCTTGCAGTAAAATGGCTGTAATAAATCTGTTCATCTTTTTGTTTATTTAATTTATGTAACTCTTCAATGATGATAATCTGTAAATTCAAATAAATCACGGTTCGGACGTTCCTTTTTTCGCATTTATTTCGGCCTGCAGCCGTTCGATTTCCCGGCGGTGCTGTTCGATCTCCCGCTTTTGGGCCTCAAATTCTTCTTGATGCTGGCGGTCGAGGCTGGCGGCGAGGTCTTCGGTCGTACGCGGCATGGCGAAGGTCGGCTCGTTGCCGAACCGCGGTTCGTCGTCGACGTGCTTCAGGAAAGCGGCTTTGATGACGAACTGCTCGCCGTGCGAGCCTTCGGGCATCCGGATGTCGTTGCGCAGGTGGGTTGTCATTTGGCGATATACTTCCCTGTTCCCTTCGACGGAGGTGATCACGATCAGGGCAATGCCTACGCCCGGAGGCCATCCACTGACCACCTGCGCGGCATTTTCGCCGGCCGAGTTGTCGATCGTCGCGCGGATAAAGTCCGCATTGATCACCTCTACCTTGACCTCAGCCAGGGCGTCGGTAGGTTCCGCGCGGCCGTGATACCCGCCGTGTTCGCCGGGCAGCATGAAGCCGAGCAGATGAACGTCGTCGGCCGTGAGCACGCCCGCAAAAAACTGTCCGTAGGCCCAGGTCTTCACATTCTCCAGGCAAAGGTCGATGGTGGCCTTGAGCAGCGAGTCGCGCAGTGTGCGGTCGGTGGTCGAGGCGTCGGGCGTGCGACACTTGTTGATCAGCGCCTGCAGCCGGGAGCGGTTGCCGGCGAGTTGCGTCAGCAGATCGGACGGGATGCTCCAGGCCGGCTGGTGCGACTCGATGAGGCCGACCAGGTTGTCGATATTGGCGAACCGGTCGTCGATGCCGCCGTGCCACCGCCGGATAACGGCCCGTACCCCGTCCGGGATTTTGCCGCGGCCCCTCGATCCGCTGCTGCCGAGGGCGAAGGCGAATGTGATGCCGCTTCCGACGGCCGGCAAAATGCCGACGTCCGAAAGGAGAGATAAAAACAGGTTTGCAACGTCGGAAATCGTACCGGCTGCAAGGATCAAAAATTCCATTAATGTATTCATTTTGCTTATAATTAGGTGATTAATATTTGAGCAGGGTTACTTTTCATGTGTATGGCCGTAAATCTTACCTTTGAGATGAAGCCCGTTGCCTTTGTGGCAAAGCCCGCCACCTCCGAGGTGAAATTTATCTCCTCCGGGGCGGATTTCATTTCCTTCGAGGTGAAATTTACTTCCTCCGAAACGGATTTCATTCCCTTCGAAGTAAATTTCATTTCCTCCGAGGTAAAATTTATCTCCTTCGAGACGGATTTCATCTCCTTCCGGATGAACTTCATCTCCTTTGCAGCGGGCTTCACCTCCTTTGCTGCGGGTTTCACTTTCTCCCTGAACGGATTTTATCTTATATGTGATGAAGTTTGTCTTCTTTGAGACGGGCGTCGTTTTTTCGCCGGACGGATTGATTTCCCGCATGTTTTTCTCCAGCTCCGGGAGATTCATGCCAAACGCAGAACAGGCAAAAACGCAAAGCGGCGAAAAAGCGGACTCGCTTTTTGGCTTTGCGTTCCGAAGAACGGGAGGCATCGCTGTCTGTAGCAGGCCTCCGGATAGTATATATGAGTCTAAATACCTGTCATACAGAGATTTGCCCCCCCCCCCGCGTTAACATATATTCACGTGCGGGTGAACAGTGGGGGATAAAAACATCATCAATCTTGCGATTTGTCCTGTACTCAGTCATAGTAATGTACTTAAATGTTCGTTTTTGGATTTCTTTCTAAAATTCGGAGCCAAAGATAATCGTTGTTTTTTATATCTGAAACTTTTTTCGAAAAAAAAATGCAACCCGGATGCAGCCGTCAATTTTAACAGTAAGATAAAAGTTTAAGGATCAATATGTCAAAAAAAAGCATATCGCAAAAATGTGTTGTATAACATATTTTCAAACGGGAGACGGAAGGGGGGGATAATCCCGAAAAGTCCATCACTTCCCCTGTTGAAAGTTGAAAGTTGAAAATTATAAATTGATGTTACGCATTGCGAGGTACGAAGCAATCGTCAAACCACGCTCGGCGTAGCGTCTTCGCTGCGTCGCTGAAGAAGTAAGGCGCCTGCCTTACAGCAAGCCCGGAGGCTTGCTTTTAACCCGACGCAGCGAGACGCTACGCCGAGCGTGGGATTGCTTTGGGTTTCCCGCTTCGGCGATTGCTTCCTGCTTCGTTCCTCGCAGTCGCAATGACGGTGCACGGCACGCTGTCCTGCAATGACGGGCACAGGTATGAAAAACGACATGTTGGTGTGACGGCTTTTTCAGCACACAGGGTTTTGCCGGTGAGCCGGTGAAAGACAGGCGGATGGACACAGCCCCGGAATACGTCCGCCGTGCCCCCTTTTTCGTTCACCTTCCGTCCCTGGCCGGGACGAGCCTTCTTTAACGATGAACGATGAACGATGAACGGGGTTTGTCCGTCAGGGCAGTCATATCCATAGCATACGGCTCTCTACAGGATGGAACTCCATACGGAGTTCAACCGCCGGTTTAAGCGCTTTTTCTATGGATATGAACGCCCTGACGGGCAAACCCCGTTCATCGTTCATCATTCATCGTTCATCGTTACTTAGGGGATAGCTGCCTTTTTCCGTCGGCGGAAAATCTCGGTGAGGGTGGAGAAATCCTTGTGAAACATGATGCCTGCGCCCTGGCGGTTCATGGCCTTGTGATAGCGATAGAGATCATTGGCATGATTATACGCTTTCAGGCGGATTTCACCGCCCGGGGTCAACCTGTATTCCAGATCAAATTCGCCGATAAAGGCATTGGTCTGGATCGAACTGTTTTTGTATCCGAAATTCCCATTAAAGAGCAGGCGGTTGTCGAGCAACTGGCTGGAAAGCAGCATCTCGACTTCCGGATTCGTCACGTCGTCCTGTCGCGAACGGATGTTGGTACCGATCTGCACCTTGTCTGTCAGGCTGTTCAGGATGTTGGACAACTGGGCAGAGAGCGCCGATGAGGCAACCGCACTGAACTCGTCGCTCCGGGAGTCGTTCATCGAATAGTCGGGCGTATAAAATTTGTTGAGCGCCAGCAGATAGACGATTTGCCGTGCCATCATGTCTTCCGTGTCGATAAACGACTTCACCTGTCGCGCCAGTTCTCCGGAGGAATTGGGCAGTTCCATGTCGAACGAGATTGAGGGACTTTGCAGGCGGCCGTTCAGGTTCAGCACGCAGTTGACGGGAACGCTGGTGCGCAGCGTTTCCCTGCTCAGCAACTGGTCGAGGTCTTCGATGTTGGCGGTCAGGAAATAAATAGCCCGGAGATTCAGGTTGGCCTCCATCGGGTCGCCGCCGAAATCGATGCGGCTGCCTTCCCGGATCTGGAAATCCTTGCGGATCAGCTGTTGCAGACTGAAATTGTAGCTGCCGTTCCGGATGGTATAGCTGCCGTGCATGGACGTCACGTCCGTCCGCGAGTCGTATACGATCTGCATGTCGCCGTTGCCGTTTCCCCGGATCCTGTCGCCGCTCACGGGATCCATCACCAGTCCCAGGCTGGCGTCGGGCGTCGCCTCGATCAGGCAGTTGACGCGAACCCCGGTGCCTTCGTCGCTGTCTGCGGGAGATACGGCGGCGGCCGCCTGGCGGGTTGTCGTGCCGGGCAGCGGGTCGCGAAACCGGATAAAGTCGTATTCTCCGACCGTGGAACCGTGCATGAAATTAAATTCCAGATTCGTTTTCGGGTCGCTCCGGAGGACGGCGTCGACCGTCACCAGCTGTTCATTGCCTCTGATCTGTGCATTCCCGCTGCCGTATACCATGCCGTATATCTGCGGGTTGATCCTTTCCGACGCATCATATACCAGCAGATTCTGCGCCCGGACATCTGCCTGGAACGTGAAGTCTTTCAGGTAGCTGTGCCGCACGTCGAAACTGATGGTTCCGCTGTTGCCGTTCCTGTCCCGTATCGCAATCTCTGTTCCCCGGATGGAGGCAGGCGTGAGATAAACCGTATCGGAAAACGTGTAATCCGTGTTCAGGAAATCGACGCCGATACGTCCTTCGCTCACGAATGCGCTGCCTTCAAAAGACAGCCTGCTGAAAGGCCCGAACAGGTGTATGTTCCCGTATGCGCGCCCCCCGATCACTTTCGTAAATCCGTCTACGTAGGGATGCAGCATGGCCAGGTCGAGGTCCCGGGCGGCAAAGTGGAGCGAAAGCCCCTCTCTGGGGCCGGCCGGGAAGATTAGCCCGTCTACATCCGTCCACGTGCTGTCGTTCCGGTAGATCGTCCCCATCAGCAGAATCCCTTCCTGGTTATTGTCCCATTCACTGAACAGTTTAAGATCTCCCTGCACCACCTGATTGAAAGAAAAATGCTGCACTTCCAGGTTGGTATTCATGGCGGGCGTTCCGTAGAGATTGTTCAGGGATACCGTGCCCGTGGCCCGTCCACCGAACTGCAATGCCGGAATATTCAGAATATCGAAGATATGGCTCAGTTCGATGCCGTTCAGGTTGACGAGAATCGCTTCCTTCGGATTCCCGACCGAGGCCGTGCCGTTGATGCGCAGATACTGTTCGCCTTTCGAGATGTAAAAATTGTCGATCGTTGTATTGCCGTTCATGACCGTGACCGAGGCCGGCTCCATGTTCCAGACGGAATCCCTGACGACGATCCGGTTGGGTTCAAGCGTGACTTCGGTGCGCAGGCTCGGCTTGCCGTTCCCGTCCCGGTCGGTGACGAGGAGGGTGGATGCGGTGAATGTCGCCCGGGCAATACTGTCCCGGTTCTTCAGGCTTTCAAGCGACAGCCATGTCCTGATCCGGTCGTCGGCCGCTTCGGATTCCAGTTGCAGGGTGTTGCGGGCGCCTTTCTTATGGATAAACGTCGTTTTCGCCTGCAGGCGGATGCGCCCGTCGGGACTGTCCATCTCCAGAGACCCGTGCTCGAAGGCCGACTTCCCGATCCGGAACCCGGGCAGCGTTGCACGGAAGCGGTATATGCGGCGGAGGTTGTCGTACCGGGCGGAGATGTACCCCTGTTCGATATTGGCAAACGGCAACTTGAACGCGGAGGCGAGCGCTTCGGTGTTTTCCAGCGTCATGGCCAGCGAAAAGGCATTGCCGGCCGGCGGTCCGTCTCCTTTCAGCGGCAGCGACGGCAGATACGTTCGCAACGTGTACAGCAGCGACGGCGCCAGCGAAGCAAATGAATACGCGCCGCTGATTTCGCCGTTCAGGAAGTCAGACCGGACTGTCAGTCTGCGACCGTTCTCCCCGTTGACCGCGTCGATTTGCAGCGTGTCCAGCCGGAAAGACTGCCCGGCCGTCTGGAAGGAGAAGTTTTCCATAACGACCTGTCCGGCGAGATTGTCCGGGTGATTTCCGGTAAGATGAGCCGAAAGGTGCAGAGACATGCGCGGCTGGTCGTATCTGTCGGTAAAAAGCAGTTTGTCCGGACGGAGATCGGCCAGGCCGGCGGAGAACTGCAAAACGGAATGTTCGCCGCTGTCCCTGACAAAACCTTCCACATGCAAGTTCCCGCTGGGGTCGTCCACGTCGATCCGGCCGTGAAACTCCTGCCGGCTGAAACGGCCTGCAAGCAGGATGTTCTCATACCGGTACCCCCTGTACTCCAGCTGGCTCACCCGAGCCTGGATGTTCCCCGCGAGCGAGTTGTCCGTTGAGTGGGAAGCGTCCAGTTCGGCAGAAAAGCGAACCGTCCCCCACGGATTTTCACCGTCGAACAGCCGGCCGACATCCCATTCGGAAGAAGCGATCCGGCCTTTCAGGTAGAAGGCAATCTGTTCCTCCCGCCTGTATCCGATCAGCATGTCCGTTTCGAGGGAGCCGATGTCCGACTGTAATTTGCCAAAGGCCACCAGGTGGTCGATGAAACCTGATATTTCGCCGGCAAAGCCGATCTGCCCCAGCCGCAGGAGGGGGGCGGGAAGGGCGGACGGGTTTTCCGTCAGCCTGGCAACCATGTCCGTCAGCCTGGCGGCAGTCAGCTGTAGCCGGTCAATGCGTCCGAACAGGTAGGTGGTTTCCGGTTGCAGGAGATTCTTCAATTCTATTTCTCCCTGGAACGACAGGGCGCTGTTCTGTTTCAGGGCCAGCTTCCGGATACGCAGATCGTCCGGGGAGCCGGACACGTCTGCCGAGAGTTCCATGCGCTCGGGGAAATGCCTCAGGGCAGGTTCAAAAGCGGTAAAATCGCGCAGGCAGAGGCTGGGGGCATTCAGGCGAAACTCGACGGAGGCGTCGGCCGGCGTCGAAGCAACACTGTCGGCATCCTGAAAGCGGATGCGCGCCTCCGCGATCTGCAGGAGCGTTTCCGGCAGGCGAATGTCAATCCCGTCGAGGGCAATGTCCTGCCGGTTTCCGTTCAGGCGCGCCGACAGTTTTTCCAGCCGGAAACCGGAGCGTTCCTGAAAACTCAGCGTCCGGATACGGACATCCAGGCTGTCGCCGTCCAGCCTGTCCAGCGAAAGCTGTCCGCCCAGCTTTTCCAGCAGCACGTGGTTCGGATCGAAGGTCCGCGATGTGCCGGGCGTGTCGGCCACGTCGTAGCGGATGCTGCCGTTTCGAAACAGGACAGAATGTATCCGGAGGCTGATATCCGGGTGTTGCGCTGTGTCGCGGGAGGCGAGGGCGTCCAGCAGAAACTGCAGATTGAGCGGGGCGGCAGAGGTTTCGCGGTGCAGGTTGAGCGAAAAGTTGAACAGACGCACGGTCGTGAAGACCCATTTCTTCTGCAGAAACGGCCACACCTTGAAACCGGCAGAGACATGACCGGCCTCAAACAGCCGTTCGCCGCGCCGGTCGTCCAGCGAGACGTCGCTCAACGCCAAACGGTTTAACCAGACCAGTTCCACCTTTCCGATCTTCACGGGGACATTCAGCTGCGAAGACAGAAATTTGCCGGCTTCCCCTGCCATCTTTCCCTGTATCTGTGGAATATGCAGCAAGGCAGCCGGCAGCGCGTAAAAAATACCCCACAGGAGGAGGAGCGCGATTACTATGTACTTTAAAATCCTGATAGTCTCTTTATTTATCTGTTCTGTTATCTCTGTTCGGACGCCTTCCCGCATCCAGCCGGTCCGGTCGGCTTTCACCGGACCGCCGTAAATTTATTCCGCAAAAGTAATATCTATTGCCGTAGATTTCGTTATTTTGCACTCTATTTTTTCATTATGAGCATAACTATTCTGGGAATCGAATCCTCCTGCGACGATACTTCCTGCGCCGTGATCCGCGACGGCGTGCTGCTGTCTAACGTGATTGCCGGGCAGTCGGTACACGAAGCGTATGGCGGCGTGGTGCCGGAACTGGCCTCGCGCGCCCATCTGCAGCACATCATTCCCGTGACGGCAGAAGCCCTCAAACGCGCCGGCATCCGGCAGGAAGAACTGAGTGCGATCGCCTTCACGCGCGGGCCGGGGCTGCTCGGCTCGCTGCTGGTGGGCGTTTCCTTTGCCAAAGGACTTGCGCTCGCGCTGCACTGTCCCGTCATCGGGGTCAATCACTTGCAGGCGCATGTACTGGCGCATTTTATCAGGCAGACGCCGGACAGCGGACGGCATCCGCAATTCCCCTTTCTCTGCCTGCTGGTGTCGGGCGGCAATTCCCAGATCATCCGGGTGGAGGCATACAACCGGATGGAAATCATCGGGCAGACGATTGACGATGCCGCCGGTGAAGCGTTCGACAAGTGCGCCAAGGTGATAGGGCTGGGCTATCCGGGCGGACCGGCCGTGAATCGCCTGGCCGGCGAAGGCCGTCCGGAGGCCTTTCTTTTCAGCAAACCGCGCGTGCCCGGTTATGACTACAGCTTCAGCGGCTTAAAGACGTCATTTCTCTATACGCTGCGGGATGCGCTGAAGGAAAATCCGGATTTCATCGAACAAAACAGGGCGGATCTATGTGCCTCGCTGCAGGCAACCGTCGTTGAAATACTGATGGATAAACTGCGGAAGGCGGCAGCGGACTTGAATATACGGGAAGTAGCCGTAGCCGGCGGCGTGTCGGCCAATTCGGGCTTGCGGGACGCTTTCCGCGAACATGCCGCGCGTTTGGGGTGGAACGTCTACCTCCCGCCCAATGCCTTTACGACAGACAATGCGGCAATGGTTGCCATGACCGGATATTATAAATATCAGGATGGCGATTGCTGTTCGATGGATGCGGTTCCGTTCTCGCGAACGCTTATGGAATGACCGGAGGGCGAAGGGTATTGCGGGAACGGATTTCGAGAGGTGACAATATAAGGAAGGACAAAAAGCCGGCACGGATACGCAAGGGCTTTATCATTAACTATTAACAGTTATACAGACATGGATGTTGAAATTATTACGATTGGCGACGAGTTGCTGATCGGGCAGGTGGTGGACACCAATTCTGCATGGATGGGACAGGCGCTGAATGACCTCGGCTTCCGGGTGATCTGCCGGACGGCGGTCGGCGACGTGGAGGAAGACATTATTTCGGCCATCGGCGCGGCAAAACGCCGGGCGCCGCTGGTGCTGCTTACCGGGGGGTTAGGCCCGACAAGAGATGATCTTACGCTGCGGACGCTCTGCCGCTATTTCGGTTGCCAACTGCACTTTTCGGAAGCCGTTTACGCGGATATTGAGCGGTTTTTCCGACTGCGCGGTCGCCCGGTGAACGAACTGACGCGCCTTCAGGCGATGGTGCCCGACCGGTGTACGGTGATCCGCAACCAGGCCGGGACGGCGCCGTGCACCTGGTTCGAGCGCGAGGGCTTTACGCTGGTTTCCATGCCGGGCGTGCCGTCCGAGATGCAGTGGCTGATGACCGCCGAAGTGTTGCCCCGCCTGGCGAAACGGTTTCGGAGAGACCTGTATATCCGGCACCGGACCTGCTGGATCGGGGATTATGCGGAGTCGGAACTGGCCATGCATCTGTCCGGCTTCGAAGACGGTCTGCCGCCGTTCGTCAAACTGGCCTATTTGCCGCAGGCGGGCGTCATCCGTCTGCGGCTGTCGGCTTCCGGCCCGGAACCGGAAGCGATTGACGGGAGCATGGCGGCTCTGCAGACCGAACTGGAAGGCCTGCTGGAGGGACATGTTCTTGCGGCCGAAGACAAGCCGGTCGAGGTGATCGTGGGCGAACGCCTGCGCGAACGGGGCTGCACGGTCGGGACGGCGGAAAGCTGCACGGGCGGCGCCATCGCCGCGCTGCTGACGTCGACGCCGGGCAGTTCTGCCTACTTTGCCGGCGCCATTGTCGCGTATGCCAACGCGGTAAAGCGGCATGTGCTGGGCGTGTCGGAAGACGATTTGCAGCAGCACGGCGCCGTGAGCCGCGAAGTGGTGGAACAGATGGCGCAGGGCGCGCTGCGCGTGCTGGGATGCGATTACGCCATTGCCACATCGGGGATCGCCGGGCCGGACGGCGGCACGCCCGACAAACCGGTCGGCGCCGTATGGATTGCCGTAGCCTCGAAAGACGGCGTCACCTCCCGCCGTCATCAGTTCGGCGCCCTCCGCGCTCAAAACGTGCAGCGCGCCACCCTGACGGCCTTGCTGATGCTGCTGAAAAAACTGGCTGCCGGCTAAGGAATTGTCCGGAAATAACGCATACATTGAACGATGAGGGGTGAATGAGGAAGGATGAACGGGGGACATGGTGGATTTATAATCCCGGATCGTTTGCTGCTGACATGCTGTTTCCGGGGGACAGGTTTGCATATAGCCCGGAAGAACCGCAAGCCGGCAAATTCCTTCGTCTTCGGCGTCAAAGATTTTCCGGACATGCTCGGCATACGCCGCCACTGCTTCCTCTTCGATGTCGGTCAGTTCCGTCACGTCGTCGCCGGGAAGACCCCATCCCTGCGCGTTCTTCACGCATTCTTCCTTAATGTTCTTTGCCCAGGCAATCAATTCGCCCTCTTTTACGGGCTGATACGGTTTCTTATGCATAAATGTCTGTTTTTATAATGAATACTGTTTATATAATGATCCCAACTGTCCTGTTTTCCCGCTATCGGTACTTACCTTTGCGCCAAAGGTACTTACCTTTACGCCAAAGGTACTTACCTTTGCGCCAAAGGTACTTACCTTTGCGCCAAAGGTACTTACCTTTACGCCAAAGGTACTTACCTTTGCTCCAAAGGTACTTACCTTTGTACTAAAGGTACTTCTCTTTGCGCCAAAGGTACTTCTCTTTGCTGCATCGGTACTTACCTTTGCAGAAAAGGTACTTCTCAGCCATGAAAGGTAAGTACCTTTGCCGCATCGGTACTTCCTTTTGCTGCATCGGTACTTACCTTTGCCGCATCGGTACTTCCCTTTGTGCCAAAGGTACTTACCTTTGCATCATCGGTACTTACCTTTGTGTCATCGGTACTTACCTTTGCGACATCGGTACTT
>JAIRXI010000055.1 GCA_031268395.1 Tannerella sp.
TTCTACTATTCAACCGGTTCCTCCCCTTCGACCAACGGGACCAGAGTCTCGACCGGGGCCGCTTCGGGCAGTTTTTCCAGGAACATCACCGGCCTGACGCCGGGGACAAAATATTATTACGTCGCCTGCGCCACCAATGCCGGCGGCACGGCCTACGGCGAAGTAGAGAACTTCACCACGCTCGACGAACAGGGCGTGACGGAAGATATCAACCGGATTGTGTCGAAAGAGATACAGAAAAAGATGACCGACCTGGGATTGCCCATCAATGGCGGCGGCAATCCGCCGAACCTCGTCGGGACATATAAAATCTCACCGGTTATTCTGAAAAAAAGTAACTTCTCGGACGGCGTTTCTCCCGGGTATCAGTTTAATGATGTCTATCTCACTTTCTCCGAACAGAACAATGACGATCTGACCGTAAAGGTCTCTTTCGTTCAGAGCACATCGATCGGAGAAGGATCCGGCGCGTATGTGATAGGCGAAGGAAATAAATTCTCCGTTTTCGTGGAACTGGTAACGGATCACGATGACGGCACCCGGACCATATCGGCAGATGTCTATTCGGGCACCATGACAAGTACGGGCATTCAAGACTTTTACAACGCACTGTTCATGATTGACGACGGCGGAGACCCGGAAGACAGTTACATTGAAAACGGGCAGGGCCGACTGGTTTACGATTCCGACGGCCTTTCGGAGCGAGTCACTTCGGTACCGCGCTCGGCAGAAGGCCCTGCGGGACGCCTGCCGTCGATGCTCCGCAGCAAATAACAGCAAAACAATATGATCACTAATTTTAAAAACAACAGAGATTACTAATTTTAAAAACAACAGAGAAATGAAGAAGTTATTTTTAACAGCGCTGGTGGCGGCGCTTGTCACAGCCACAGCAAATGCACAGTCCGACCTTCCGTCCGGACTGTCCAAAGGATCGTTCGTTGCGAAAGGGAAAACCACCGGTTTCGGCCTTTCCATACTGACGGGCAACGGTTCAAGTCAAACGGAGTTCAACCTGGGCGCAGAAGGCGCGTATTTCGTGATCGACCGGCTGGCGATTACGGCCGAAGCGGGCATCGAAACCGAAAAGGTCGAAACCGGCGACGATGATGCGCCGCGCATGTTCAACATGGGCGCAGGCGCGCGTTATTACCTCTCGCCCCAGGGCTGGTTTGCCGGCGCCGGATTCCTGATTAAGGACGTGATCGGCGACTACCGCTCCCTCACGTTCAAAATAGAAGGCGGCTATACGTACTATATCCGCGACAACATCTTTATTGAGCCGGGCGTGCAGTTCTCGAAAAACTTTTATGACGAGTATATTGCCCGCATGACCAAGATTGATTTCACGGTAGGGATCGGATTCAAATTCTGAACCGTGCGGCATCTGTAGAGACGCGATTCATCGCGTCTCCGCAATGCTGCAATGCCGCAATGCCGCAATGCCGCAATGTCGCAATGCCGCAACAGCATGTAACAGAAGAAACAAAAGAAACAGAAGAAACAGAAATACAAAACGGGAAAGCTGATGCCCGAAAGCAAGTAGGCACAACAAAACAAATTACAATTATGAGAAGATTATTATGTATGGCGCTGGTAGCGCTGGGATGTATGAGCGTGAATGCACAGAACGCATTCAACAAGGGAGACAAGGTGATCAGTTTGGGCGTCGGTTTGGGCGATTTCATTGGAGGGTCTGGCTATTCGACCTCCATTCCGCCGATCGCGCTCTCCGGGGAAGTAGGGATTGTGGACGGTCTGATCAACGACCGTGCCTCGATCGGTGTGGGCGGCTACGTCGCCTACCTGTCAAAGAAGTATGAGCAAAATATCATGTCGACCACCCTGTCGTTCGACTACACTTACATCATTTTCGGGGCGCGGGGCGCCTTTCACTATCAGTTTGTCGACAAGCTGGACACGTATGCCGGCGTATTGCTGGGATACAATGCCGCCAGTGTCGACCTGAGTGACGGCGATTCTAGCTACAAGCCCGACGCCGCAGGAGGAATTGCCTATGCCACTTACGTGGGCGCAAAGTACTATTTCACGCCGAACTTTGCCGCATACGCCGAACTTGGTTACGGAATCGCAGCACTTGAATTGGGGGTAGCTATTAAATTTTAAACATCCGAATGTATGGGGGCTGTCTCTCCGGCAGCCGCCCATACTCTTTAATCAGGCAGAAAAAGGAACAGTCCTGTTCACCCGCTGTTTGGGTGATTGAACATGTAAAGAACAGATATGAATACGAAACTTAAAAAATTATGGATGCTGCCGGCGGTTGTTTTATGGATGGCCGTTGCAGGATGCGGCGACGACGGTCCGGGCGGAAGCGGTACGGACAAAAACAGTACGGACAGTGAAAGCGGTACGGACGACGAAAATGGTACGGGTGACGAAAACGGCACGGACAGCGAAGACGGTACGGTTTTCGTCATAGAAGCCCGTGCAGACGATTGGGACAATGCCTTCCCGCTGGGTTACGTAGAGGCGCAGTTTCATAAAGACGACGACGATTATTACCTGATTGCAGGTTCACGGTTTGAAAATGGCGCCTTTCGACTGGAGTTTTCTTCAATGGTGGACGAACGCTTTCTGTATCCGATTATGGGAGCAGGAGCGCCGCCGTGGCTCAAAGTCAGCAATCCCGATGCAAAGGTGCGGGAAGTGGAGTTTTTCGGCCTGAACGAAAAGGGAGGATACCGTGTAGCCATCCTTAAATACACCACGTTCGATACGCACGACCACGATTTCGAGTCAGGCTCCGACGGATATTTCCTTTATGCCGACAGCGCCGTGACGCTGATCGGGTCGACCTCCGAGTTTGACGCAGAATACGGCATAACGGCCGAATACGAGTACAACGTCTCATTGAAAAAGGGATGGAACGTCGTCTACCAACATATCGAAATAGAGGGAATGACCATCAAACTGACCCTGTCAAACAAAAACCCCGGCGGCCTGAAATGGAAGGTGAAATAATGAAAGATACCGGATACAAACGTACATGATATGAAAAAGATCGTATTATTTGACAAGCCCGTATGCCCTGCCGCATCACGCGCTTTCGCAGCGAACAAAGCGCCTCTTCCCCCGCAAAAAAACACATTGCGGACCCGTCATTGCGAGGAACGAAGCAATCCGGGCAAATTGACTGGTCTGGATTGCTTCCTGCTTCGTTCCTCGCAGTTCGCAATGACGGCCGTCCAACCCCGTCACTGCGAGGCACAAAGCAGTCTGTCACTGTGCTACCGTCAATGGATTGCTTCCTTCGTCGCAATGACGGTGCGCAACGCAGTGATTAAACAGCATAAACGGACAGTCAACACAACTGATTTATTAATCCCAACATGTCCATTAGATGTTTCCCCTGTCGTGTCCGGAAGACGCCCTGCCGGTAAAACGGCCCGTCCCGGCCAGGGACGGCATGTTGGTAGAAAAGGGAACACGGGGAACACCACCCGTCCCGGCCAGGGACGGAATGTGGTCGGAAGGGCCTTATTTCGCGCAGGGCAAGACAGGCGGATGGACACAGCCCCGGCATGTGTCTGCCGTGCCCTGTTTTTCGTCCACATTCCGTCCCAGCCGGGACGGGTGATGATGCTGCGTGCCGTTTTCTACCAACATTCCGTCCCGGCTGGGACGGGTTGACGGGCGGATATTCCGTTTGCTGCCTGCCGGCCGTCTTCTCTTCCGGACACGACGGGAAGTGTCTAATGGACACTTCGGGTTTGTCCATTGGCGTATCATCCGTTATCGG
>JAIRXI010000060.1 GCA_031268395.1 Tannerella sp.
CGCTATGCCGGGCGACAGTTCCTGCCTTACAGCAAGCCCGGAGGCTTGCTTTTAACCCGACGCAGCGAGAGACGCTACGCCGAGCGGGGATATGAAAAACGACATGTTGGTTACAGGAACCGTCAAGGTTGCATTTCAACCTGTCGTGTGCCGTCATTGCGACGAAGGAAGCAATCCAGGTCATTCGGAAAAAGAGGGTGTCCGATTTCTCGGACACCCTCTTGCATCACACTCCGTCGGAAGGGATCTCTACCGGTTGCCGCCTGCCCACCAGACCGGTTCGCTGTATACGTACTGACCGTCTCCAAAGGCCTCTCCCACGTTCGGATTGGTCGTTGTATCCGAATTGCCGTAACCGCAGCGAAGCGGGAACTTGCCCGGATTGGCCAGGGTGATAAAAGGCTCGTTCAGCGCTTTCAGGCGGCGAATATCATTGTATGCTTCCGTCGATTCGCCGGATGCGCCAAAGAATGCCAGATATTTTTGAATCATGATTTCCTTCAGCGGCTCCGCATCGAAGCGAGGCTTCACTTCCGTATCAAAATACTCGGCTGCCTCGTCCGGCTCTATCGGATCGGTTGTTTCTTCCAGTCCGCCGTAACGGTTGACTTCCGGCGCGCCGAATGCCGCCGCCACACTTGCTTCCGTATTGGCCATGGCCGCGATAACGGCTTCCCTTAAAACGCTTTCCGCCTCCGGACTGCCTTTCCGTGCCAGCGCTTCCGCTTTGATGAACAAAAGTTCATGATAGCTCAGGAACATGGTGGAGGCCAGCTGGGAATAGACAAAGATGGAGGTGTTGTAATGGGCCTGAAGCTGTTCGGGCGTGCCGTTGGGCGCCATGAAATAATTGTCCGCTTCCGGATCGCCGGCGATCTGCGACCAGTTATTATCTACAAAAACACGGCGTAAACGCGGGTCGTTCCGTTCGACCATTTTTTCCGACAGACTTCGACTGGCGGCCAGCCCGTCGCGGCTCCACTGGAAGTCGAACAGGGGATTCATGTTGCTTGCATCATAAATATTAAAGGCAGCCTGGTCGGCAGCGGAGGCAAAGGAGCTGGAGACATAATCCAGTATCCTGTCCAGTTCCGCTTCCAGGCCAGTTGCTCTGGTCAGCAGATGCAGCGTATAGCGCGCCTTTAATCCGTAAGCCAGTTTCAGCCATTTGGACTTGTCGCCGCTGTAGAGCAAATCATAATTCCCGACCGGCGAACTGTCCGACCCCTGCAGGTCGGCAATGGCATCATCCAGCAGCTGCATGATTTGCCTGTAAATATCCTCCTGCCTGTCCACTTTGGGGGTCATGAATTTCGGCAGTCCGCTTTCGTCCACCAGCGCGGCCTCCACCCAGGGAGCATCGCCGAACATGTCGGTAATGAGCGCCGAATTATAGGCAGCCAGCACTTCGGCAATGCCTCTGGTCACCCGGTTGCCTTCGTCCCGTCCGCCATCACTGCACTGGTCAATGACAATACGCGCATCCCTGAGCGACCGGTACAGATTTTCCCAGACATTGTTGAAGGTCGACGACGAGGAGGGTTCTCCCATTCTCGTTTCCGCGTAGTACAGCTGATTGTGTATTCCCACTTCGTGTTCGATATAAGTGGCAAGATACGTGTTTAAATCTCCGCCGATATTGTAAAAGGCGGTAGAGGTAAGCACTTCGGCAAGGATGTATTTGCTTTCCACGCTTTTGGGATGATCGTTATCCCTGTTGATGGAGTCAAGTACTTCGTCCGAACAGGAAAACAGCAGTGCAGACATTAAAAATACGCCTGCCGTCTTCATTGCAATGTTCAATATCGTTTTCATAATCTCTACTTATTAAAATTTTACACTAAGACCTAAACCGTAACTGGAGGTTCCGGGTAACGAGAAACGTTCAAAACCGCCTGCCATGTTCGTATTTCCCTGCGTGGCTTCCGGATCGAATCCCTTGAGGGTGGACCAGAGAATGAGGTTCCGGGCGAAGACGTTCAGGCTGACGTTCAAGTTCTTTTTATCCCATACCGGATAGCTCAGGGCGATTTCCCTCAATTTGAGAAATGAATTTTCCACGACCATGGATTCCGAAATATAATTCAGGGCATCGAAATAGCGCTGCGCGTCTGCTCCGCTGATCAGGATGTCGTTGGGTGTGCCGTCTTCTTTCACGGCATCCCATTCAAGCAGGAAAGATTTTTTATTCCTGAAATCCGCCGAGCGCTGGGAGACCCCGTACATGTCCATCAGATTGGACGTGGCGGCATACATGTATCCTCCCTGTTTCCAGTCCAGCACAGCCGACAGGCGAAGTTTGCCTATTTCAAGATTTGTATTGAAGCCCAGTCTGAAATCGGGCGCCACAGTACCCAGCACATCGTTATCGCCGGTCATCGGCATACCGTTGGCATCCACAAGGACTTTCCCTGCTTCATTTCGCATAAAAGTAGCGCCGTAGATGACGGGGAACTTGTAACCGATGCCCGCACGCACCTGCGGTTCAACAAATCCGCCGAGGAAGATGCTTTCCACTCCCGGAGCCAGTTTGTCTACATAATTATCTATTTTCGAGAAGTTGAAGGCAAAATCCCATTTGATATTTTTACGGTTGACCGGCGCAAATCCGAGCGTAAATTCATGGGAATTTGTGTGAATGGAACCGCCGTTTGTTACCATATCTCCCGAACCGGAAGAACCGGCCAGCGGCACTTCAAAGATCTGATCATGTACGTTCTGACGCGAGAACGTATAGCTCAGCGTGGCCAGTCCTCCGAAAAAGGTAAGATCCGTACCTGCCTCATACGACTGCGTATTCTGAGGTTTCAGGTTCGGGTCGTAGACAATGGAGTACAGGGTATAAGCCGTTATGCCCCGGACGGGATACATGATCGGCGTTCCGGTAGAAAAGCCGCCTCCGTAAATCGGCGTGGTATAATAGCTTTCCGTATAGTCTCCCGCCTGACCTACCTGCGCATAGGAAACGCGCAGTTTCCCGAACGTAAAAATGTCGTTGCGTATGGCATCCAGTTCCGTAAACACCCAGCCCAGCGAGACGGACGGATAGATGAACGAACGGCTGCCCGAGGGCATGGAAGAGACCAGATCGCTCCGCAGGGTGGCATTGAAATACAGCATATTCCGGTAAGCCAGCGCCACATTGCCGAAGTTGCCGATGGTCCTGCGCCTCCGGATCGTCTCGGACGAACTGTAATTGCTCACATTATTCACGTGATTCCATCCCGAAAAATTGAAGCCCAGACCAAACGCCTCCAGATATTTCCGCCTGTAATCAATGATTTCGTTACCATAGAGCAGATCCAGCGTCAGTTCATCGGTCACGTGCCAGTTGTAAGAAGCCGTCAGCAGGGAATTTAATTCGCTTTTGGTCACGATATAGCGAGTGATCTCCCCCGTTCCGTTGGCATGTCCGTATCCGAACATATCCTGATAGTCGGTAGAATAGGAATCCACGCCCAGCTGATACTTGACATTCAGTTTGCTGTTGTTTTCAAAAGCAGTCGAATAGCTGGTATAGGCGCTGCCGAAGAAGCGCTGAGTCTCTTCCGTAAACTTGTTGTTGTCCACATACCAGTAAGCGCCGTCGAAGGCGGTCGTTCCCCGGTACGTATTCTGCGCATAGGGATTTCCCTCCACATGAGACGGGATCCCCGCGAAATCGTAACTGGGAGGAGCGCCGTAGATGGTTGCGATGATCCCGTCGTTGGCCCCCGTCGCCTTGGAAACGGAGGTAGACACAAAATTGCCGGTAGCGCCCGCATCCCAGTGACTGTCCAGTTTCATATCCGTCGAGAATTTGGCATTGTAGCGGTCCATCCCGGTCGAAGGGATGATCCCGTCCGTATTCGTATTTCCCAGGGAGAGCGAAAAATTCCCTCCCTCAAACGATTTGGCCACATTGACGGAATTGCTCCAGGTGACGCCCGTATTGAAAAAGTCCCTGGCATTGTTGTATGCCTGCGGTTTTGCCCACGGATCCAGCCCGGCCAGCGACCGCTGCCGCACCCAGTAATAGCCCTCCTTCCGGCCGCTGCCGGCCGTGTAGTCGTTGTCCGTGTTGCCTCCGTAATCAGGATCGTTCGGGAGTTCCGAAATCTTCGGCCCCCAGCTCAGGGAAGTCGTGGGATTGAACACGCCCCCGGAACCCTGCGCAAACTCTTTTTGAAAATCGGGCAGGGCCGACAGCCGGTCAAACGACAGGCTGGAATTGATCGACACCGACGTTTTCCCCTTGCCGACTCCCTTTCCGCTCTTGGTCGTAATCACCACAACGCCATTCGAAGCCCTCATCCCATACAGCGCCGAAGCAGCCTGTCCCTTCAGGATATTCACGCTTTCGATGTCGTTCGGATCAATATCCAGCGCCCGGTTCGTAAAGTCGGCATAGGTCACCGAGTAGGCAGTCGAAACGTCATACGTCGACGAAATCGG
>JAIRXI010000095.1 GCA_031268395.1 Tannerella sp.
ACTTCCTCTGCAAGGCGCGTTCAAAAGCCGGATATACACCGTAAAGAAGATTTAGGAGAGGAATAAAATATAACCATATCATTTCTTTTCACACGGGGCTGTCTGAAAAGCCGGAACCCGTCATTGCGAGGAGGAACGACGAAGCAATCCTCGCTGGTGACCTGAGACGATTCTCACTGTTTACGACCTCGACGGTCGGAATCCTGAGACGATTCTTACCGTTTCCGACGGAATAAGTCGGAATCCTGAGACGATTCTTACTTTTTCCGACGGAATAAGTCGGAATCCTGAGACGATTCTTACTTTTTCCGACGGAAACGGTCGGAATCGGGAGACGATTCTCACTTTTTCCGACGGAAACGGTCGGAATCCTGAGACGATTCTTACTTTTTCCGACGGAAACGGTCGGTAAGCGAGAGTTCATCTTCAGGCATTTATTGTAACATGACTTTATAACATTTTGTGCGGATAAGTAGCAGATGCGACCCGGCAAACCGTAACATCCCGGGAGTTTAGTAATTCCCCTGATTCCGGTGGTCGTGATGGGGGCGTTCGGTACGCTTGAGGGGGATGGACATGCCGTCGGTCTCCTCCAGCCAGTCGTACAGCGCGTGATTGAGGTCACGGACTGTTTGCTGATGTTCGGGAGAAGCTATCAGGTTATGAATCTCGGCCGGATCTTCCTGAAGGTCGTAAAGCTCGTTCGTGTCCCATATCCCGTGATAACGGATGTACTTGTAACGGTCTGTCCGGACGCCATGCATGGTGGGCGTCTGCGGGAACTCGTGCTCCCAGTAATATTCGTAGAAGATACGTTCCCGCCATTCCACCGGCTCGTCCCGGAGGAGGGGCATGAAAGAGTAGCCGGCCATGTGTCCGGCTTTGGGGACGCCCAGATAATCGAGGATGGCGGGAGCCACGTCTATGTTCTGAATCAGGTTTTCCACCACCTTTCCGCCCTCGAAAAGGCCGGGAGCGCGGACGAGCATGGGCACGCGGACCGATTCCTCGTAGAACTGCCGCTTGTCTATCAGCCCGTGTTCGCCCCATGCAAAGCCGTTGTCGCCCATGTATATGACCATCGTGTTCCCGTCCAGACCGGCCTCCGCCAGGTAATCCAGGACGGAGCCGATACTTTCGTCAACGGAGCGCAGCGTTTCGCAGTAGTTGCGCACCTGAACGTCCCAGGGGCGTCCGTGGTAGGAATAATCCACGCCGTGCCAGCTCTCGCGCTGACTTTTTACCCAGTCGGGCGACATGTTTTCGCCATAGAAATCAGCTCCGGAGGCGGCCTTTCCCGTAGCCGGATCAATCGTCGGCAACTGCCTCAGGCCATAATGAGGCGTGTTATAGGACGGCGGCAGGGGGATTTCTTCGTTTGCATAGCAACCTTTGTGCCGCTTTGCTGCGGCGAAATTGTCGTGTACTCCTTTGTGGGAGAGGTAGACGAAGAACGGCCTGCCGTCCGCGCGCTGCTGTTTCATGAAACGGATGGCATGTTCCGTCAGCAGGTCTGTGACGTAAGCGCTGTCCTGATACTGAATCCACTCTCCGTTCGTATTGATGCGCGGATTATAGTATTCCCCCTGTCCCTGGAAACCCTCCCAGTGATGGAATCCCGGCTGTGGAGCGCCGGAGTCGTTCCCCATGTGCCACTTGCCGAAAAAAGCCGTGCGGTATCCCGCCTGCTGAAGATATTCGGGGAAAAACGTCAGTCCTCCGGGCAGAGGCGCGGAGTTGTCGACCACCTTGTGTGCGTGCGAATACATCCCCGTGAGGATGGAAGCCCTCGACGGGGAAGACAGGGAAGTGGTGACGAAAGCGTTGCGGAGGTGCGCGCCGTCGCGCGCCATCCGGTCCATGGAGGGCGTTTGCAGCCACGGGACGCGTCCCGTGAAGCCCATAAAATCATACCGGTGGTCGTCCGACAGGATAAAGACCACATTCTTCTTGCCGGAAGGAGTTTTCGCTTCCTCCTTCCCCGCCTGACCGCAGGCCGGCAGGCAGCCTGCGATGCCAAGCGTAAATAGGATACTGTTTGTTTTCATTGCTTTGTATGGTGTATTGATCAGTTCCATCCGGGATTTTGCGTAAGTTCGGGATTCAGATCCAGTTCGCGTTGCGGAACAGGCATGAGTATCATGTAATCCTTGAGATTCCCGGCGATGTCCGTTTTATTGGATTCGGCCACACTCGCCTCGTAGGCGCTGTGGTCTTTCATGCGCTGAATGAAAGCGCCGGTACGGACGAGGTCGAACCAGCGATGCCCCTCAATGGGAAATTCCAGGCGGCGTTCGTCTAATATTTTCTCCCGGAACTGTTCCTTTGACAGGCCGCTGAAATTACCCGAACTGTCGCCGAATGCCCGTTCGCGCACGCGGTTCAGCACCTCGTGCGCTTTCCCCGGATCGCCAACCTCATTGAGCGCTTCGGCATACATGAGGAGCGCGTCGGCATAGCGGATGATGTGCGTGTTGACGTCACACTGATCGGAAGCGGCGAGATTGTCGATCCAGTATTTTCCGAAGAGCGGAATAGACGACCGGACGTAGCCGTTCTCGATCAGGCTGTAGAACTCGTACCGCAGGTTGACGCCGCGCCGCCGGTCTTTCCCGTCGAAGCTGTCCCAAAGTTCCTGTGTGGGAATATCCGCCTCGTTGGAGCCGTTGACGCCGATGTTTCCGCCCGGAACAGAATATTTGGGTCCTGCCAGCCCCATTTCTCCCTGACTGGGAAAGGGCGGCTTTTTATATTCGATGTAGAAAACGGCTTCTATGCCGGCTTCCGTCTCCGTGTTCCAGTTTGCCGCGTAGTCGGCGTGAAGACCGTAGCCGTACTGTGATTCGCTGTTCACGACTTCGGCCAGCTTGTCTCTGGCGGCAGCAAAGTCGCCCTGCGTGAGATATACTTTCCCCAGCAATATTTTGGCGGCGCCTCCGGTTGCCCGTCCTTCGTCATTGGAACCATACCCGGAACGAAGCGGGAGTATACTCCCGGCATCGGAAAGGTCCTGTATGATTTGCTCATAGACCCGGTCTTTGGGGATGCGAGGCCCCATGGCGTCGCTGATGCTCTCCAGCTGCGTTACCAGAGGCACATCGCCGAAAAACCGCACCAGGTTGAAATAATACAGCGCACGCAGGAATTTGGCTTCGGCAATCAGGCGCTCCTGCAAACCGGTTTCCATCGTAATCCGCGGGATATTGTTTATGGCCGCATTAGCCTTCATGATACCTGCATAGTTATTGTTCCACATGTCTCTTATGAATGTGTTTTCGGAATTATACCGCATAAATTCCAGATCCTGCAGGAAGGCGTTGGGCATGCCCAGGCCATTTTTCATCACGTCGGTCGGCAGTTCGGCCACGTTGTACATCAGGCGGCTGTATAAGCTGCCCAACTGCTGGTAAACGGCGCTCACGGCTGCTTCGGCATCTTTCCGGCTGCTGTAGAAATTGTCCACCACCAGGCGGTCTGCCGGCGATTCGTCAAGGAAAGAGGCGCAACTTACGTTCCATAATGCTGCAATGCCAATCAGTGCGTATGTTATCATTCGTTTCATAACAGTTCAATTTTATATTATTTAATATCAAGTTTTATTCCCACCATAAAAGTCCGCGATTGCGGATATCCTCCGAAGTCCTCGCCGGCTTCCAGCGTGCTGGCTCCGCGATAGCTTACTTCGGGGTCGTATCCCCGGTAACGTGTCCACGTCAGCAGGTTCTGGCCGGTTATGTAGACGCGCAACCCCTGTATGTGGCGGTTTTTCACACCGGGGAAAGCATACGACAAAGATACGGTTTTTAACTTCAGGTACGAGCCGTCCTCAATGAAACGGTCGCTTATCAAAACGTTCCGGTTGGTAGTAGCCTTGGGATAGATGTTACTTGGGTTAGCAGGCGTCCACCGGTTCAATAAATCCCGGTAGGCATTCTGTCCCCCCGTAGGCGTTTCGAGTTCCACGGCATTCATATTGAATATTTCGTTTCCGTAAGAGTACTGGAGGAAGACGTTTAATTCGACGCCCTTATAAGCGAAAGTATTAGCCAAACCTCCGAAAAAGTCGGGATTGGCATCGCCCAGTATCTCGCGGTCGTTGCCCGCATCCACTTTCCCGTCCCCGTTCAGATCCCTATACCTGCGGAGGCCAATGCCAACAGGAGATGGCGAGGCAGTCTGCGCCTGCGTCTCGGCCTCGTTCTGGAAGATGCCGTCGAAACGGTATCCGTAAAAGACCCCGACAGGTTCGCCCACAATCAGGCGGCGGACGGAACCGGTCTTCAGGTGGCCGTCGCTCTCGTCCATCTCCTTGTATTCTTCGCCGCCAAGCTCGAGTACTTTGTTTCGGTTGAACGAGATATTGAACGCCGTGTTCCAGGTGAACGTCCCCGCCAGGTTGTCGCTCTCTATGGAAAATTCATATCCCGAATTTTCCATGCTGCCAATGTTTTTAAGCATCGTCTGATAACCCGAAACGCCGGGAATGGCCACGCTGTAGAGCAGATCCGTCGTAGTCTTCCGGTAATAGTCGGTCGTAAGCCGCAGGCGGTTGTCGAAGAGGCCTATGTCCAATCCCGCATCGAACTGCCCCGTTCGCTCCCATTTCAGGTCGGGGTTGGGGATTTTGTTTGGGAAGAATCCCGTGACTAACTGATTTCCTATTATCCAGTTATTGGATCCCAGGGTGGCCAGGGATTCGTACACGCCAATTTCCGTATTTCCCGTAAAGCCGTAACTGGCACGCAACTTCAGGTTAGGCAGTATGTCTTTCGCCGCCTCCATGAACGGCTCCTCCGATATCCTCCATCCGGCGGAAGCCGAGGGGAAGAATCCGAACTTGTTGTTTGCGCCGAAGCGGGACGACCCGTCCATACGGGCATTGGCGGAAAACAGGTATTTGTTTCTCAGCGTATAGTTCACACGCGCAAGGTAGGACATCAGGCTCCATTGAATATTTTCCGATTCCGGCTTGTTATAGATCGAGCCGGCTCCCAGGTTGTTATGCTGCATTACGTCGTTCACAAACTCGGACGACGAGCCATAGACCCGTTCCTGATTGTTGCGTTGCAGGGTGAAACCTCCCAGGATATTGAAAGCATGATCCCCGGCAAAAACTTTGTCCCAGGTGATGGTATTTTCGTTCAGCCAGTTGATCGTCCGCCGTACGGCAACTTCCGCTTTGGCTATCCCGTTGGACTGATAAATGGTAGATGGGGTATACAGGTTGTTTTTGATATACATCACGTCGGTACCCAGCGAGGTTTTCAACTTAAGGCCCTTAATCAATTCCCATTCCAGATAGACGTCTCCCAGCAGGCGTGAAGCGGCGTTGTTGAGTTTCCGTTCTTTTGCCGTAGCCACGGGGTTGGGGACGAGCGTGCCGGGGGTGTTGACCTGCGTGTAAGCTCCCGTCAGCTCGTCGGCATATACGGGCATAATGGGATTCATTTTGACGGCTCCGTTGACAACTCCTCCCTCACCTCCCGTTTCCGTAGCCACTGAATTGCTGATGGTATGCGAGGCGGAAAGATGTGTGCCGACTGTAAGGTTGTTGAATATGTGACGGTCGAAATTGAGGCGAATCGAATACCGCCGGAAATCGGAATTGATGACAATTCCATCCTGTGTGAAATAATTACCGGAGATAGCGTATTGTGTCCTGGCATCCCCGCCGGAGAAAGTCAGCTGGTAATTTTGCGAAGCCCCCCGGCGAAAAACTTCGTCCTGCCAGTCTGTCCCCTTGCCCAACCGCATGATTTCGGCCACGGCCGCATCATCGTAATAAGGTTTCAGACCGTCGTTCGTATACGCCTCGTTAACTAATTGGACGTATTCGGAGGCCGTCAGGACGTCAATTTTCTTCACTACATTCGAGAATCCGAAATTGGACTCGAAATTAATTACGTCATGTCCCTTTTTGCCGCTTTTGGTCGTGATCAGCACGACGCCATTAGCGGCGCGGGCCCCGTAGATAGCCGTAGCCGCGGCATCTTTCAGTATCTCGATGGACTCGATGTCGGAGGGATTGACCGTCGACAGGCCGCTCAGCGACGTCTTCCCTCCCGTATTGCCGAAACCGCCTCCGCTGTAAACCGGGAATCCGTCGATGACGTACAGCGGTTCGTTTCCTCCCTGGAGCGAACTGCTGCCCCTCACGCGGATAGAAGCCGTCGCACCCGGCATACCGGAGGTCTGTATGACCTGCACTCCGGAGGCGCGCCCGGCCAATCCCTGATCAATAGATACTATGGGCGTTTGCTGTATCTCCGCCGTCTTTACGGATGACACGGCCCCCGTAAGGTCGCTCTTTCTTATACTTCCGTAGCCGATTATGATTACTTCTTCCAACGTTTTCGTATCTTCCGCCAGTCTGATATCCAGTTTGCCGGACTTGGCAGACCTGACCTCAACTTCCTGCGGGATATAGCCGATGAATGTAACTTGCAGCACGGCATCCTCCGGAACATTCAGAATGAAATTTCCGTCTATGTCCGTTACAGTACCGTTCGTTGTCCCCTTTT
>JAIRXI010000131.1 GCA_031268395.1 Tannerella sp.
CGGAGGCGTGCCTTCCTGGAAGGAAAGATTCAGTTTCACGTCCCCGCCTTTGCCGCTCTTGCAGCAACTGTTCTCGCCGTCCTTGCTGCAGCAGGCCTTTTGTCCCCTGCCGCCACAGGAAGACAAGGCTGCCCCGCCAAACGTGGCGGCGGCAGCCTTGATAAAGTTTCTTCTGTCCAGGGCCATGACGTTAGCGTGTTTGGTCGCCCTGCGGCTTGCCCGGAACGGGAATGTAGTCGTGCAATTTAAATTCCTTGCCGGAACCGTAGCCTTCCACCGTCATCTTCTTCACCAGGTCGAGGTCTGCCGGATAAAGGTCGAGCGGCGCAGCCGTCATCTGTTCCCAGGTTGTCTGCTTTCCGGTGTACGCCGATTCGCGTCCCATGATAGCAGCCATGTTGGCCACAGCCGTTTCGGAAGCCTGCTCAATCGGTTTGCCGCTGCGGATATGGTTGATCCAGTTTACATGCTCCAGCGTGTAGGGATCGGTCTGCTTGAAAGTGGCTTTTTCGGCTTTACGGTCGAATTTCCAAATCTCGTTCCCGGCCAGATCCTTAATCGTATGAGGCGTCCACGAGCCTCTCGTTCCCTGGATAAACTCGCTGACTTCGCCGTCCGTTTCGGCTATCTGGCGGCACATGCTGTGCAGGTGAATACCGTTTTCCATGACGAAGTCGATGCTGAAATTGTCGTACTGGTTGCCGGTTACGCGGCGCTGACGCGAGCCGAATCCCAGCGCCGATTTCGGTTTCAGGCCGGAGAACCAGGTGAATACGTCCAGGTTATGCACGTGCTGTTCCACGATATGGTCGCCCGACAGCCATGTCCAGTTCACCCAGTCGCGAATCATCCATTCGCCGTCCGACCATTCCGGAGCGCGGTCCCTGTACCACAACATGCCGCCGTTCCACCATATAGTAGCGCCGGTGATTTCGCCGATAGCCCCGTTCATGATCTGCTTGTAGGATTCCACATAGCCGCGGTCGTGATGGCGCTGTGTACCCGTAACCACGCACAGGTTATTGGCAGTTGCCTGCCTGGCGGAAGCCACAATCTTGCGATAGCCGACGGCATCCACGCAAATCGGTTTTTCGAGGAACGCATGTTTGCCTTTTTCCACCGCATATTCGAAATGAATCGGGCGGAAGAGGGGCGGTGTCGCTACGATTACCAGGTCCACGCCGCTGTCGATCACCTGTTTGTAAGCGTCCAGCCCGATGAAGCGCCTGTCGGCGGGGATGTCGATGTTCTTCTCTTTTTTCAACTTGTCGGCCAGGCCGTCCACACGGTCCTGGAACGTATCGCCCAGGGCTGTAATCGTAATACCGTTTGCCGCGTTCAGGAAGTTGAACGCCGCTCCGGAGCCGCGCCCGCCACAACCGATCACGCCGGCTTTCAGTTCCTTGCCGTCCGTTGCAAAATCTACCAGATCGGGCACGTAATACGTTCCCGGTTCTTTTAGCGGTTTAACCGCATCATTGCCGCCGCCCGAACTGCAACAGGATGCAAGTGCAACTGCACTTCCGGTTCCGGCAATACCGCCTGCTACTCCTGCAAAGGCGGATCTTTTCAAAAATGATCTTCTGCTGATACTGTTTTCTTTCTTCATGACTTACTTGAAATTAAATTTGAATTATTAATAGCTGATTATCTATACATATTAAAGCGATAGTTATTAAAACGCTTATATTTATTTAATGATTGATTCACCGGGTTCGCAAACGATCCGGAAACCGATGCCGCGAATGTCGGAATACCACCAGATGCTCTTGGGCTGTTGCGGATCGGTCTTCAACCAGGCGTCGTGACGGCTACAGTCGCGGGCTGCGACGCGGAGGTCGGCGGCATCGGAGGTATAGTTCCCGCCGCGTACGACCCATTCCGTGCCCTCCGTCACCAGCGGATCCGTCACATTTTCGCCGCTTCCGGCGTAGGCTTCCGGGTTGTATTTGTCTGCGCAGTATTCCATCGCGTTCCCCAGCATATTTTTCAGCCCGAAAGGATTGGCCTTGACGGTGGTCGGCTCCTGCGTTTTATTCCGGCTGTTTTTGGCATAAATCACATACGTGCTGATGCTGTCGGTTTTCGCGGCAAAGAACTTGCGCCAGAATCCTTCGTCGGAAAAATCTTTCGGACTTCCGGAGAAGAAGTATGGCGTTTCCGTGCCGCCACGCGCGGCGTATTCCCATTCGGCTTCGGTCGGCAGGCGATATTTCTTGCCGGTCTTCTTCGAGAGCCACTGGCAGAATGTCTCGGCGGCATAGTGGGTCATGGTGATGGCCGGACGGTCGCCGAAGCCCCATCCCTGGTCGGGAAGACCGAAGGGCGGCGTTGGCCCGGAAATGGCGTCCACATTCGGGTTGCTGTTGTTGGCATACACTTTTTCGGGTGGCGTGCGGCCTTCGCTTGCGGTGTTCCCGTAGAAGGCCCAGAACTGATCCCAGGTCGTTTCCACTTCGGCCATGAAAAACGGACTGACGGTAACCGTCCGTACAGGTGATTCATCCTGCTTGTGGAAAGGCTCTTTCTTCGTGCTGCCCATCCGGAAGGTACCGCCCGGAACGGCAATCATCCTGAGCGAAACGGACGTGCCCGGTATCTGTTCGACGTAATCGGCAAAGGAGGTTACGGCCGTCGCTTCGCTGAAGACCGGCCTGGCCGCGCCGGAACCGGCAACTCCTGCGCCGGGGATGCCTGTCATTTTTCCATGCGTATAATTCGGATTGTGGTGTCCGGCGTCCAGGTGACAGCTGATGCACTGCAAATCCAGTTTCTTTTCATTTTCATCATAATAGAGATGCGCGGTAATGCCGTCGTCCGTGATTCCGGCCGGGAAAAGATTCCGGTGACATTCCTTGCACGATTCGTTGGGGATATACTTTACCGCATGTTCCAGTTCGGACTTCATGTCCCAGTTAAAATCGGCGCTGTCTTTGGTCAGGTATGACCATACGTCTTTGATGCCCAGACGGGCCTTGGCCATGTAGTGGTTGACCGTCTGATGCTTCGGCGGCAGATGGCAGTCCACACAGTGGACGGTCACGCCGCTGCGGTTGTTGACGTGTGTTGACAGTTTCCAGCTGTTTTCGACATGGGGATGGACATGACACATCATGCACGACTCGTCGGAGGAGTAATAAACGGATAACTGGTAGAACGAGATAAAGCAGATCACGCCAATCAGGAAACCTGCCAGAAAAATGATTCCCTTCCTTTTCTTCCCGGGATGAGAGTAATACGAACTTTGAGACATTTCAAAAATACTGTTTTTTAAATTCGGCAATAAAAGTAGTGTTTTTTTCTTACATGGGGCAAGCCTGCATCTGATTTTGCGAAAAAAAAGACGGTTTTTGTTTCCAGTCTGTCATTTCCGTACATTTATCCGGCCGTTTTTCCCGACGCATGGTTACCGCCTGATGTTTTATAATGTATGAAAATCCATAGAAGTCCTGCCAGCGGAATGAGCAGATGAATGGCCAGAGCAGTCATTATTTCTCCAGCCGCTTTCATTACAGGTACGGATGTATATGGAAAGACACGGTTCAACGGGTTCCTTTTTCTCTTCCTTCCCGCAGGGGGACGGAGTGGCGGGGACGGCCTGTATCCCATTCATAATGTATAAGACCGTCCCGCGCACGGCATAAGTCAATCCATCCAGGGCTGCCATTTTATGTCGTTATTCCATCCGGCCGCTACCATGGTTTCGATAAACTGCATCCCGCGTACACCGTCGCAGACCGTTGGGAAGTCCAGCATGTCATCGGTGGGCGTTTCCCCGTTCCATTTGGCTCTGACGGTCAGGGCGAAATTGCGGTAGATGTTGGCAAAGGCTTCGATAAAACCTTCCGGGTGTCCGGCCGGCGTGCGTACATCCCACAGGGCGGCATCGCCCAGGAAGGTATTGCTGCCGATGTGAATGGTTTCTTCCGGACGGTTTCCCCATTTCAGGATCAGGCGGTTGGGGTCCATCTGGCGCCATTCGAACGCGCCTTTTTCGCCGTAAACGCGGATGTTGATATTGTTTGCCTCGCCGATGGCTATCTGGGAGGCCGTCAATACGCCTTTCAGACCGCCGTCATAGTGCAGGAAGGCTGCGCCGTCGTCGTCGACCGGGCGTCCGGAGGCGAAAGTGGTCAGTTCGGCACAAAGTTCGGTTACCTTCTGCCCGGAGACGTATTCGCTCAGGTGCCAGGCGTGCGTGCCGATATCGCCGATACAGCCGGCTTTCCCCGTCAGTTTCGGGTCGGTACGCCAGCCGGCGTTGTTGCCGCCCAGCAGTTCGATGCGGTCGGCCAGCCAGCCCTGCGGATATTCCACATACAGGCGGCGCAGCTTACCGATCTCGCCCCTGGCAATGCGCGCCTTCATTTCCTTCACGGCAGGATATCCGGTATAGACGTGCGTCAATGCCAGCACCTGTCCGGTGTCTTCCACCTTTTTCTGCAGCAGCTTGGCTTCCTCCAGCGAGAAGGTTATCGGCTTGTCCACCACCACGTGGAAACCGAGGTCAAGCGCCGTCGCTGCCGGTTCGTAGTGATAGCGGTTGGGGGTGACGATCGTCACAAAATCCATCCGTTCGCCTTCCGGCAGTCCGGATTCTTTTTCGAACATCTCCGCGTAGTTTCCGTAAATCCGGTTGTCCGGAAGGTGGTAAGCACGTCCCGAGCTGAGCGAAATTTCCGGATTGATACTGAAACATCCGCATACCAGTTCAATCTCATTTTCCATCAGGGCCGCACGGCGATGAATCGCTCCGATAAACGCGTCGCTTCCGCCGCCGACCATTCCCATTCTTAGTTTCCTATTTCTCATGTCTCCTCCAAGTTTTTGAAATTAATAATAAATAATACAGTGCACAAAAGTAGAGTTTTTTTTCATACGACAAAATGCTTCCGTTTTTTTTCTTCTTTTTTTTTATCCCAACATGTCCATTAGACACTTCCCGTCGTGTCTAATGGACATTTTGGGATTATTTCCGCCGGGCATAGCGTCTTTCGCGACGTCCCGGATAAAAGCGAGGCGCACGCCTCGCACGAAACGGAGAAGTGTTCTTTGAAATTATTTACGGATGGACAGTGCGTGTGCTGCGTATCCTGCGGACACTTGAAGCGGAATGAACGATGTCGAGTACCTCGATGCGTTCCGGCGTGATGCGGTAGATGATAAGATGAGCCTCAAGAATGATATTGCGGTAAATGCGGTTTTTAGTGGCGAGGAAGC
>JAIRXI010000163.1 GCA_031268395.1 Tannerella sp.
GTCACGCTTCGTGCCCCGCAATAACCAGGTAGAGACGCAATTCATTGCGTCTTCCGCACAGGATCATACCGCATAAAGTTTAAAACAAGTATAAACCAATTTAAAACCAATACCGGAAACGACCTCCGCGCACAGGGAATGTCAGCAGGAAAACGTTCCACCCAAGGCGCTGTAAATAAATGATAGCATCCCCGTAAAGCCGACAGGCGCAGAAGTTACCGGTACATGGTTGTTGCCGGACTTGCGTATGAAAACACAGGATGTAAAATCCGGCATGTGTAACTGTTTTTGCCTTTCGCCCTAAAGTGCAAACCATTTTTCCAACTGATTTTGCCTTTCGCACTGAGGTGCAAATCATTTTTCCAACTGATTTTGCCCTCGTCTTCAAAAAAGGTTTCATTTGTTCTTCAGAAATAAAAACTTGCCATGACGAATATACACTGCTTGCATGGGAGGATAAAGTGCGACCATTTGGAATGTACCCATGCGGGACGGCGAACGGTATGAATCCGCAAAAAATACATATCTTTGCGACCATTCGGCGACGACTGGATTGTCCGCCGTTCAATCAAACGATAAAGTTCATGAAGAGTAAAGTACGTATTGTGTTTTTTTTGGGACTGATTCCCCTGTGGGCGCTGGCCCAGGGCGTCAGGATAACGCACGGCCCCTATCTGCAGGCGGTGGGTGAAAATGAAGTGACGCTTGTCTGGACAACGGACGGGGATGCCGTTTCGTGGGTGGAGTATGCACCGGGCGGCGACGACAGTTTCTACGCCGTGGAACATCCGTCCTGTTACCAGACCAGGGACGGGAACCGGGTGGTGGGCAAACTGCACAAAGTCACCATCCGGGGACTTGCCGCGGGGACGGAATATCGCTACCGGGCGTTCTCGAAGGCGATACTCCAGTACGAGGGACAGACCAATGTCCTGTACGGGCATGTCGCTTCGACAAACGTGTATGGCCGTAAGCCGTTCCGCTTCCGGACGCTCGATACCGGCCGGCCGGAAATCGCCTTCACGGTCGTCAACGACATACATGGCCGGATCGACGACCTGCGGGCATTGACGCGCAATGCCGTCTATGGCAGCGAAGACCTGGTGCTGTTCAACGGCGACATGGTGAACGACATGAGAGACGAAACGGCGTTTTTCGCCAGCTTCATGGACGAAGCGGTCAGTCTGTTCGCTTCCGAAGTGCCCGTGTTTTATGCGCGGGGCAATCACGAGACGCGCGGCAAATTCAACGTGCACTTTTCCTCCTATTTCCCGACCTCGACGGGTAAACTGTATTATTCCTTCCGGCAGGGGCCGGTACATTTTATCGTGCTGGATGCGGGAGAAGACAAACCGGACAGCGACATTGAGTATTCCGGACTGTCGCAGTTCGACGCCTACCGCAGTGAGCAGGCGGAATGGCTGGCAAAGGAGATTCGGAGCGAATCGTTCCGGACGGCCGGATACCGGCTGGTGATTGTGCATATTCCGCCGGATGCCGGCGGCTGGCACGGCGAACGGGAAGTGCAGGAAAAGTTCCTGCCGGCGCTGAACGGCGCCGGGATTACGGCCATGTTCTGCGGACATACACACCGCTACAGTTACCTGGAACCCGGTTCGCTGCACGATTTCCCCATCCTGATCAATGCTCCCAATACGGCGCTGGAAGTCAGGGCGAATGCAGCCGGGATGACCCTCACGCGAAAAGATACGGACGGCAGGGAACTGAATCGTTTCCATTATCCGGCAAAATAAACGGATCGCCTTATGACCGTTTCAATCAAAGCCGTAAAAAGAACAGACCGATAATAGAGGCTGGCAACGATACGTCCGGGTATTGGCGGTGAAAAAGGCACAAAAATCAGAATAAGAAAAGAGACATGCGCAGTAAATCAAAACTTGTTCGGGCCATAACGGTTGTCGTCGCGGTACTGTTCACGGCGCTGCTGGCCGTCGGCGCGACGGGTGCGTGGATGCTTTTTGCGCCGAATTTCATGCCCGAAAAGACATGTCGCATTTATATTTATCCTGAAAACGATTTCCGGTGGCTGTGCCGCCAACTGGAAGATTCGGCGCGCTGCCGGAACCTCGGAACCTTTATCCGGCTGGCCGGGCTGCTGAACTATCCGGATCACATGTACACCGGATGTTATGCGGTGGAGCCGGGAATGAACAACCGCGACCTGCTGAACAGGCTGCGCCGGGGACACCAGGAGCGGGTGCGGATTACCTTCAACAGCATCCGCACGAAGGAAGATCTGGCCGAACGCCTGAGCGCCCAGCTGATGATGGATGGCGACGGGCTGGCCGGCCTGCTGGACGACGAAACCTTCTGCGATTCGATGGGTTTCACCCTGCAAACCGTCCCGGCCATGTTTATTCCCAATACGTATGAGGTCTACTGGAATATTTCCCCCGTGAACCTGATGCGGCGCATGAAGCGCGAATACCTTGCCTTCTGGACGGAAACGCGCCGCGAGAGGGCCGAAAAGGCCGGTCTTTCGCCCGTCGAAGTGGCCACGCTGGCCTCGATCGTGGAGGAAGAATCGGCCGCCGTGGAGGAGTATCCGGTGATTGCCGGCCTCTATATCAACCGCCTGCACCGGGGGATGCTGCTGCAGGCCGACCCGACGGTGAAGTATGCGGTCGGCGACTTCGGCCTGCGACGGGTGCTCAACTGGCATCGCGACGTGGAATCGCCCTACAACACCTACCTGCACGAAGGACTGCCCCCCGGCCCCATCCGGA
Organism: Tannerella sp.; assembly: GCA_031268395.1. Lineage (GTDB taxonomy): Bacteria > Bacteroidota > Bacteroidia > Bacteroidales > Tannerellaceae > Tannerella. Next base: position 2,748 of record JAIRXI010000163.1, read on the forward strand.
TCCCGTCCATCACAGCCATTGATGCGGTACTGAACTGCACGAAACACCACTACCTGTACATGTGTGCAAAGGAAGACCTCTCCGGACGGCATCACTTTACGGCTTCGCTTGCCGAACACAACCGCCATGCCGCGCATTATCATGCGGCTCTCAACCGGCTGGGAATCCGTTGATGCGGAGGGAGTACGGCCTTGCTGTGGCGGGCGCCTGTCTCGCCGCGGGTTGATGCAAAATACACATTGACTGTATGACTTCGCCCCTGTCCCGGCGTTTTCCGTTCAAAACGAGAAGCGCAGGGCCATACGGAAACCGTTCCGACTGATGTCGGGATGGTCGAGGTGGCTCAGGCGGCGGTAGTAGTTCACCTGCAACATCCGGAAAATGTTTTCCAGTCCGACGCTAAATTCCATGTAGGGTTTTCCGGTCAGCGGATACGTGTCTTCGGGCAGGAGGAAGAGACGGTTGGAACGCGCCGGATCGTTGCGGGCGGAGAGGTCGCCGCAGATGGCGCTGAAGGAAACGACTTCGCGCACTTGCAGCAGGTTGACCAGGGGGATGCGGTTGAGTATCCACCCTTTCAGGTGGTAGACGGCGTCGAGCGAGACGTAGCGGTCGGACACAAATTCCAGCGCGTTCATCAGGTGAAACGCCTCCGGCTGGATGGTGATGGACTGGTTGGTGTTCGGCAGGGCCAGCAGGGGAAAAGGCGCCTGGTCCCAGACCTTCCCGGCCTTGAGGCTGGCGTCGATATGGCCGAAGGAGGAGAGCCAGATGCGTTTCGAAGCGCTGGCTTCCGTGTGGTTGTAGCGGTAGTCTCCAACGCCCGGGATGTGGATACCCGTCTGGTGGGAGAGCAGGAAGACCGGAGCGTTTTTCGACAGGTTGAAGACGGACGTTTTACCCGTGCGGCTGTTGAAAGCCCGCTCGCCTGGCGCATAGCGCAGCTGTAGACCCCACTCCGCCGTCTGCATGTGGCGGATGCGGGAATACTGATAGGGGGCGCTCTTGAGAATGTAGCGCAGGGCGCCTGCGGATTCGTTGTCCTGGTGTTGCAGCCAGGTCTTGACCGTCAGTCCGTTCAGCCATTCCTTTTCATACTGGAGGCGGTTTTTGCGCAGATAAGCCATCTTGTCGATCGTTTTGCCCACTTTCACCGCCACAAACATGTTGTCCTTGCTGGTGAAGAGGAAGTCCTGCCCCGGCGTGTAGATGTCGTATTCGTGGGTGAAGCTGAGGTTGTTGACTGGCGTTTCCCGTTCGTGATAGTCCTTTTCGTTGAAACTGTACGTCGCCTGGGCGCGGTATTTCCACCGGCGGTCGTTCATCCCGTAAGCCGCATAGCCCCCCAGATAGATGCGGGGATGGAAATGGGAAGTGGTATAGCCGCCGACACGCATCCGGAAGCCCTCAATCTCGTTGGAACTGAATGTCGTATTCATCGGGCCGAAGTCGAGTTTGTTTTCGTCGTGATTCCCGTCGACGGGTACAAAACCTGAAACCAGGATCTCCACGGTCTTGATAAAGACATTAAAGACGGGGACGCTGCGCAGTTGCGCCATAAGGTTGTCGACGGCGTTTTCCTTTTCCCTGACGGGGAAATGGCGGTGTCCGACCCAGAAGGTATCCGGCTGCTCCAGTTCACCCGCGGCGGTATGCGCCTCGCCGGGCAGGCCGAATATGGAATCGCTTCCGGCAATCTCGCTGCGGTAGTTCCGGTAGCTTCTCAACTGGTGGGCATACAACTGCTGGCCGCCGCTGACAAAGTAGAAGACAACAAACATGTTGTCCCGCTCCGGCGCCCAGAGGCCATCCGGCATACGCTTGAAATCCTGTTCGATGCGGATATTCCGGACATAGTTCAGATTGATATGGTAGGGCACGGTCAGGTGGGCGCGCCTGACGGCATACGCCCCGTCCAGCGTGATGTAGAGATGCCCGGAAAAGCCGTAGCTCTGCGAATTGACGGGGACGAACGCCAGATCGACACACGGCTCCCCGCCCACGTCTGTGGTATCCATGATAAAATAGTGGTAGTAGGCAACACCCAGTGTGGACGAGAGCGGACTGACGAAACTGTTGAGCAGGAAGGCAATGTCGTTGTCGAACACGTTGATCTCCTTCAGCATTTCGTTCAGGTTGGCCGAGAGAGTGCCGTATTCGTCCAGCGTCTTGTCCACGCCCGTCTGGCGTCTGGCCGTGAGTATCGTCTTCCGGGACTCCGGTTTTTTGCGGTAATAGACCTCCGAAAGTTCCTCGCGCAGGGAGAGCGTCAGGACGGGCCGTCCGTCGAACTCGGAACTGTCGAGGTAATTCTTGATAAACTTGAACCGGTTCAGCAGTTTGCTGCTTTCAAAGTCCACGTCGAACTTGTCCAGCGACAGCGCCAGTTTCCGGTAGCTTTCCGCCTGATACCCGTCCCGTTCGGTAATACGGTTGCTGTCCTTACGTGCGATGACGTTTTTCACCAGTTCCACGGCTGGGTTGTTGCGCCGGCTGTAGCGTTCGCGCCGGGGCTTGACAACCAGTTCCGACAGCAGCACCGAAGCGGGAGCCAGCAGGACGTCGAGCGAATCGTTCCGTTCGCCGCGGCGGAGGATGACGTCTTTCGCGTCATAGCCCAGGAAGTGGAACGTGAGCGTGTCGAGGTTGCGGTCGTTCCGCAACTCGAACTGCCCGTCGTCGTCGCTCGTGGCGCCGAAGGTGGAGTGTTTGAAAAGAATGGAGACGTAGGGGAGCGTTTCGCCGGTGAGGGAGTCCCGGACAACACCCGATGCCGACGTGACGCGCTGAGCGTTCAGGATGCTGCCGGCAGACGCTGCCGTCAACAGAAAAACCAGCAGCAGCAGACGGCCCGTGCCCGGCCTCGCTGCCCAAAAAGTCTGCCCTGCATACGCTCTTGCGAAGTTGTTCCTGTCCAAATCCTGTTCCGAAATGATTAATACCGGGTACAAATGTACGGATTTTCCCGAAAATGACGTGTGCTGTCAGTCGGAAAGGGTACAAAGGCACGCAGATGACGCAGATTATCCTGATTTGCGCAGATAAGGGCAGAAAAATCTGCGCAAATCCGCGTTATCTGCGTATCTGCAATGATCGCATGTACAGAGGGCAGGGCATGATCCCAACATATCCATTAGACGCTTCCGCAGTTGAAAGTAGAAAGTTGAAAATCATAAATACACAATGCCCCCGTTCATCGTTCATCGCTCATCGTTAATATGAGGACGGGTTGACGGGCGGATATTCCGTTTGCTGCCTGCCGGCAGTCTTCTCTTCCGGACATATTGGAATAACAGAGACGTAGAGACGCAGCGCGCTGCGTCTCTACTCTTCCGGACACGACACGAGAAGCGTCTAATCATGTCCGCATACAGCCGGAAAATCCCCGATTTTTCCCCGGAAGAGGCCCAATTCCCATAGGGAAATTACCGATTTCCATAGGGAAATTGCCAATTCCCATAAAGGAAATTCCAAATTCCCACATGGAAATTACCAATTCCCACATGGAAATTACCGATTCCCCTATAGAAATTACCGATTTCCCAATGGAAATTCCCAATTACTATAGGGTAATTCTCGATTTCCATAGGGTAATTCTCGATTTCCACAGGGTAATTACCGATTTCCACAGGGAAATTTGCCCCGTAAAATCTGTTTTTATCCTTAAAATGAGCGTTTTAAAAAAAATGACGCTTCTCCT
>JAIRXI010000168.1 GCA_031268395.1 Tannerella sp.
TTCGTCTTTTTCCCTTTTTTCCCGGCGAAGCTGGGGTGGGATCCCGCAATGACGACGGAATTTGGCTTTTGAGACAGCCCCCAAAAAATATTTTTACCTGCTCAAAACGTTATCGTGCCAAAAAGTATTACTTTTGCCCGTCGTTGCAGTTTGTTGCACTGAAAACAAAAAACTAACTACAGATGGAAACAGGACAGCTATTAAATATGATTGCGGCGAGCCGGCAGGACGCATTCAGCCGGTTCTACGACCTGTATTACGACCAGGTATTCCGTATCGCCTTTTACTTCCTGAAAGAAAAGGAATCATGCCGTGAAGTCGTCACAAACGTCTTCTTTTCCGTCTGGCAGTCGCGCAGAAAGTTGAAAGATATCACAAACATGGAGACCTACCTGTATGTAATCACACGCAATGAATCCCGCCGTTTCCTGACGCAAAAACGGGAGACTTGCACGGTTTCGCTGGACGAGATTCCGGTCCGGCTGGAAGCCGACCGGGAGCCTTCGGCAGAAGAACGGCTGATCACCGCGGAAATGGAAGTCCTGCTGGCGCGGGCAATCAGTGAACTGCCTGAAAAATGCCGGGTTATTTTCCTGCTGATGCGTGAAGAAGGCATGAAGCCGAAGCAGGTCGCCGAGATTCTCTCCATACAGGAAAGTACGGTGCGCGTCCAGATGAAAATAGCCATCGAAAAACTCACGGACGCCCTGCGACCCCATTTCCCCGACTTGCTGCTCTCTTTCCTGCTGTCGCTGCTGTTTTAGACTTTCCGCGGGGTAAAATTATCCCAACATGTCCATTAGACACTTCCTCCGTCGTGTCAGGAAGAGGCCCTGCCGGACACGACGGGGAATGTTAAAGTCCGTATTTCCTTAAACGAAAAACGGCCATCCGTACTCCTCTCCACATGAAAGGAAATGAAATGGAGAAAAACGAAAGACCGGCGGCCGGCGTTACGGACGAACTGATCCGGGCACTGCAGAATGAAACGGAGACACCCCCGGCGGGAGCTGCCCGTCGGCTCGTCGAAGCGGTCCGGCGGGCAGGAGTATCGCCGCAGGTCGCCGCAATCGGCGAGGCCATGAAAGAGGATATCCGGATGGAACTTTATCGCCGGATCGCAGCCTCGCAGCGCCGGAGATTCCGCCTGCAGGCGGCGTCGGTGGCCGCAGCCGTCGCCCTGCTGATCGGGGTAACGGGCCATCTTTCATACCGGCAGGGCTACCGTCAGGTGAATGCTCCGATCGTCGAACTGACAAATCCACTGGGCATGCAGTCGTCCATCGTCCTTTCAGACGGTACCAGGGTCCGGTTAAATGCCGGGACGACGCTCGTCTATCCGACTGCATTTACCGCCAACAACCGGGAAGTCACCGTCTCCGGCGAAGCCTATTTTGAGGTATCGCCCGACAAAAGACATCCCTTCACCGTTCATGCGGAAAATCTGGACGTGCGGGTACTGGGCACAAAATTCAACGTGAAAGCCTATCCCGAAGAGACGCTTGTTGCCGTCACGCTCGAAGACGGACAGGTGGAAGCCGGGCTTGACAGTCGGGCCGCCTTTCACCACATGGATGTGGGTGAACAGCTGGTTTTCGACAAAACCCGGCATACGTTCCGGAAGAGTCGCGTGCAGACCTCACTCTACACTAGCTGGACAGAAGGCGCATTCCATTTCGAAAGCATGACCTTCGAACAGATCGCCAGCCAGCTCGAGCGGCGCTTTAACGTAAAAATCCACATCGCATCCGACTTGCTGAAACAGACAATTTTCACCGGCGACTTTATCCGGAAAGAGAATCTGAACCAGATCCTGCATGTCATGACGGTCAATCGCCGGATACGCTATGAAGTGGAAGGAGATCAAGTCTATATCCGCTGATGCGGGAACAGGAAACAGGAATATAAAACAGGTAAAACGGAATGCCTATGAGAAAAAAAACGGGAGCATCCCCAAGCAGGATGAAACAGGAATAATGAAACAGGAAATGCCACCGGCATCATCCGTTTCAAATCGACTTTGAACGATTTTTATAACAAAACACGAACAATAAACTAAACTGATTATAGAAAGCATGAAACTATTATTTTTCAAAGGGGTAAACAGCCCCGATATTAAACAGAAAAAGAGTGCGGACAGAAAGAAAATATCCATTTTATTGTGTATGATAGCATTTGTCTGCATATCCGCATCCGCGTCGGTGCGTTATTCGCTGGAAACGAAAATCACGCTGAATCTGCCTCATGCCACGGTGAAAAAAGCGCTGGAGGGGATCAGGCAGCAGACGGAGTTTTCATTCTGGTACCGGAACGAAGACATTGATCTGGAAAGGCCGGTATCCGTTGTGGCCGACAGACAGGATGTACGCACGGTACTGAATCAGATACTGGCAGCCCAGGATCTCTCGTTTGCCATTGATGACAGGCACATTATTATTTACCGGAAGTCCGAACAGGCACAGGCGCAGGCACAGGAACTGTCGACGGCAGAACAGCAGCAGGGCCGGCGCATCACCGGCACGGTGGTCGACGCCGGCGGCGAACCCGTCATCGGCGCAAACATCGTCGAAAAAGGCGTGGCGGCGAACGGCACCGTGACCGATGTCGACGGGAATTTCTCCCTGACGGTGGCGGACAATGCCGTGCTGCAAATCTCCTTTATCGGATACGTCACGCAGGAAGTCAGTCTGTCGTCCGGCGACGGGAACAAATCGGTTGCCATTAGGCTGATAGAAGACGAGAAAACGCTGGAAGAAGTCGTGGTCGTGGGCTACGGCACGCAGAAAAAAGTGAACCTGACCGGCGCGGTATCTTCCGTGAGCAGCGAGGTGCTGAATAAACGGCAGGTGGGACAGACCTCGCTGGCATTGCAGGGTGTGGCGCCGGGTGTGACGGTTACACAGCGCAACGGACAGCCGGGCGTGGACGGCGGCGACATCCGCATCCGCGGGGTCGGCACGCTCAACAATTCCAGTCCGCTGATCCTTGTCGACGGCCTCGAAATGGGCATCAACAACCTCGACGTAAACACCATCGAATCCATTTCGATATTGAAGGATGCGGCGTCTGCCTCTATCTACGGCTCGAAGGCGGCCAACGGCGTTATTTTAATTACCACCAAACGGGCGCAGCGCGGCGCATTCAACATTTCCTACAGCAGTTACGTGGCGCAGCAGACCCCTACCAATCTGCCCGAAAAGGTAAATGCCCTCGACCACATTTTACTCCTGAACGAATCAAAAGTAAATTCAGGTGCAGGCGTTGTCTATACCGACGAGCAGATCAATCAGTGGAAAACCCTGGGTTCGACGAACCGCGATCTGTATCCCGACACCGACTGGCAGAAGGAAGTACTGACGGGAAACGGATTCCAGCAAAACCACAATCTGACGCTGACCGGAGGCACTGAAAAGCTGCGGATCCTGGCCTCGCTGGGCTATATGAAGCAAAACGGCATCATCGAAAATGTAAATTACGAACGCATTTCATTACGCCTGAACACCGACATCCTTTTCACCGAACACTTCTCCTCCACCCTGGATCTCTTTCTCTACAACGGGAACAGAAATTCCATCGGCAATTACGCAAGCGTTTCCACCGGCGGCAGTTCCGGGGTCGGTCTGGCATTCGCCATGATGAATAAACTTCCGGCTGTGCAGGCCGTAAGATATTCCAATGGCCTCTATGCCGAAGGACAGAATGGCGACAATCCCGTTGCCAGCATCCACGAAGGCGGCTATTATAAGGAGATGACGACGCCCGTAAGCGGGAATATTTCGTTCAAATGGGAGCCGGTCAAAGAGTTCCGGATACAGACGGCCTTTTCGCCTTCCATATCCTATCCGCTCTCCCGGAGTTTCATCAAACAGGTAACGACCTATAATCCGGACGGAAGTGTGTTTTCTACGCTGCCTGCCAAATCCAATTTGACCATGCAGTCTGACTACAATCGCTATTTGCAGTCGCGGACAACCGCCAACTGGCAGAAAGCCTTCGCTTCGCACAACATCGCCGCGATGGCCGGTTTCCAGTACGAGTCCAATTACAGTTCGGGGTTCAGCGCCTTCCGCGACGAGTTTCTTTTCCCCGAATATTCCGTCCTGCAGTCAGGCTCGGTCGAAAACATGCGTAACGACGGCTGGGCCGGCGAGAATGTACTCCTTTCCTATTTTGGCCGGATCAACTACGACTTCAAAGGTAAATACCTGCTCGAAGCCAATATCCGTCACGACGGATCATCCAAGTTTGCAAAAGACCGTCAGTGGGGCACATTCCCTTCCTTCTCTGCCGGATGGAGGCTCTCGGAAGAAAACTTCTGGGAAAACGTAAAACCCGCCGTACAGAACTTCAAAATCCGCGGTTCCTACGGCTTGCTGGGAAATCAGAATATTTCGGGCAACTATGCCTTCTCGTCCAATATCGACATGAGTACGAAATATGTCTCCAACGACCAGCTGGTAGACGGCGCGTCGATCCTGACCATGAACAATTCCGACATCACGTGGGAAACGACCGCCATGAGCAATATCGGCCTGGATGCAACGCTGCTGAACAGAATCAATCTTACCTTCAACTGGTTCTACAAAAAGACAACCGACATTCTGATGGTGCTCGACGTCCCCCGCACCATCGGCCTGGAACCCACCTGGCAGAATGCCGGAGCAGTCGAAAACAAAGGCTTTGAACTGGATCTGTCCTATGCCGACAAAATCGGCGACTTCGACTTTGACGTTTCGCTCAATCTCTCGGACGTAAGGAACAAGATTCTGGATCTGAAAGGCATCAACGGCACCGGACTGGTCACCAACCGCGAAGGCCATGAAATCAACTCGCTCTACATGTACAGAAGTCTGGGCATATTGACGCAGGACGATTTCGACGCCGACGGCGTGTACAGATGGACCCGTCAGGCGCGTCCGCTGGCGCCCGGCGATTTGCGGTATGCCAACCTGAACGACGACGACATTGTCAATGCCGACGACCTGGAAGTACTCGGCTCCACGATCCCCCGCTACACGTTCGGATTCAACTTCAACGGCCGCTACAGAGGCATTGATTTAAGTCTCCTCCTGCAGGGCGTGGGCAAAGCCGACGGATACCTGGGCGGACAGGCGATGTATCCGTTCTGGTCGGGGAGTACGGCCTTTGAAATGCACAGGGACCGGTGGACGGAAGAAAATCAAAATACCCGCGCCGCCTTTCCCAGACTGTACTTTTATGACAGTTTAAACAATTACCAGGCTTCCGATTTCTATCTGCGGAGCGCCGCCTATCTGCGCCTCAAGAACCTGCAACTGGGATATACCCTGCCGGTTGTGCTGACAAAAAAGTGGCTGATACAAAACCTGCGCTTCTATATTTCCGGAGAAAATCTGCTGACCCTGACATCCTTCTGGGACGGCTGGGATCCCGAAATATCACCCGGCTCGTCGGGCAACTATTATCCGCAGGTGAAAACCGTGAGCGCCGGTGTAGACATCAAGTTTTAATCCAAACAATAAAATCGTATGAAAAATAGAATTTTAATCTTGCTGGCAGGATGCGTTTTCGCGTGTATGTCCTGCGACAATGTGCTGGAAAAATATCCGCTGAATTACCCCTCCTCCGAAACTTTTTTGCAGACCGAAGCGGAGATTCAACTGGCCATTGTCGGGATTCATTCCGTGCTTGATATTCAGGGCGACCGAATCCCGTATTACATTTATTTCGATAACAGCTCGGACATCGGCTCAAACAGAGACGGCAAACCGGAAGGGATTTCTCAAACGCCCACCGCCGGACTGCTCTTCTCTGTCTGGAGCAATTTCTACAAGGGGATTTACCGCTGTAACTTCGTGCTGGAAAATATTGACCGGGCAGGCGATCTGTCTGCCGACAAACGGGAGGTGTATAAAGCGCAGGCCAGAGTGCTGCGCGCCTATTTCTATCACTACCTGATCGCGCTGTTCGGAGACGTTCCGCTGATCGATCATACGCTGAGCATAGACGAGGTCTACGTATCCCGCGAATCGAAGGAGATAATAACAGACTTTATCCTTTCCGAGTGTAACGAAGCCGCCAAATACCTTCAGCAGGCCAACGAACCCAACACAATGGCCCTGACCAGAGGCTTTGCCTGGGCGGTGCGCGCAAGAACCGCCCTCTACAGCGAGCGCTGGACGGATGTCGTTGAATCGTGCCAGCAAATCATGGCCCTCGAGGGCGTCGAATACATCCTCGAACCCGACTTTGGCGACATCACCATGCTCAAGGGAAAAACCTCCAAAGAAATCATCTGGGCCATTCAGTACGACCAGGACAACAAAAGTCATTTAGCCCCCAGCCGTTTGAAAGCCCGGATGCCGGGCGGATTCACCAACACCCTGCCCGTGCAGGCCCTGGCCGATTCGTATGAATGCATCGACGGACTGCCCGTCGACAAGTCGCCCTTATACAATCCCCAGTCGCCCTGGGAAAACAGGGATCCCCGGCTCGATGCCACGATGGCCCTGCCAGGCTCCATCTATTTCGGATACGAATACGAGACCAACATAGACAGTGTCAAGTGCTGGAACTACAACGTATCGCCGCCCGCACGGGTCGACAATCTGGACGCCACCCATGCCTATGCCAGCTATTCCGGCTACAGCTGGCGAAAATACTGCGACCCGCTGGAAAACCGTTCCGACGGCGCCTCTTCCATCAACGCGATTGCCTTCCGCTATGCCGATATTTTACTCATGTATGCGGAAGCCAAAATCGAGGCCGGTCAGCTGGACGAATCGGTCTATGCCGCGATAGAAAAAGTGCGCACGCGTGCCGGCATGCCCGGACTGGAACGGGGGAAAAGCCAGCATGAGCTGCGGTGTGCGGTACGCAAAGAGCGTAAGTACGAACTGGCCTGTGAAGGGCTTCGGATGTTCGACATCCGCCGATGGAAAATTGCGGAAAGGCTGATGAACGGGGTATGCTATGGACGAATCCCCAATGGCTATCCCTCCACCGCGCCGACGATCGACGAATACGGAAATCCGGACTATACCCATTTCCCGGACAGGGAACGCCTGGGCACCAAACTGGGGACACGCTATTTCGACCCGCAGCGCGATTATCTCTCGCCCATTCCCCACGCAGAGCGACAGGCCAATCCCAACCTTACGCAAAATCCGGGATATTGATGCGAAAGAAGATCTCTTGGGTGCATTTCAACCTGTCGTGCGCCGTCGTTGCGAGGAACGAAGCAATCCAGGTCATTCTTTACTGGATTGCTTCCTGCTTCGTTCCTCGCAGTCGCAATGACGGTGCACGGCGCGCTGTCCTGCAAAGACAGGCAGTTGTGTGCCGTCCTTGCGAGTCGAAATATCCGGAGAACAAACAAAAGAAAATGACGAAAATATCGGATTGGCAGTCAATAACTCCTGCTCGGCGTAGCGTCCCGCTACGTCGTGTTAAAAGCAAGGCTCCTGCCTTGCGTCGCAACCATGCGCCGCACGAAACACCATCCGAACAAAATATTTATACGCGGGATCGGCGCAAGGCGGGAGCCTTGCTTTTAACACGACGTAGCGGGACGCTACGCCGAGCCGGGGTGCACGGCGCGCTATCCTGCAATGACGGGCCGTTGTGCACCGTCATTGCGAGGAACGAAGCAATCCAGGTCATTCTTTACTGGATTGCTTCCTGCTTCGTTCCTCGCAGTCGCAATGACGGTGCACGACAGGTTGAAATGCACCCAATCTCTTACACGACGGGAACGGGAAAAATAAATTTGCATAATATGCGTCTGTCCGCGACCTTTGCAACATGAACATGAATGTCTACTTCAAGCAGCACGACCGGGTATATTTCAAACGGTCGCATCCCGTCATGGCGGGGAGTTGCGAGG
>JAIRXI010000179.1 GCA_031268395.1 Tannerella sp.
TCGGACGGGTGCATTACAAATTGACGTTTTTCATACTTGGGCCCGACTTTGCAGGACAGCGCGCGGGGCGCCGTCATTGCGACGGCGTGGAACGAACCAGGAAGCAATCGCCGATACACGCAGGGATTGCTTCCTTCGTCGCAATGACGGTGCACGGCGCGCTGTCCTGCAATGACGGGCACAGTATGAAGAACGACACTTTGAAATGCACCCGTCCGACATCACCGTTGTGCAGACGGCAAAAAAAGCGTACCTTTGCCGCATTGCAGCAGGCCGGTCTGTCGCCCGTCCCTTCGGGGGCGGGAGGAAAGTCCGGGCAACACAGAGCACCATCCTTCCTAACGGGAAGCTGTCCGCGAGGGCAGAGTAGCGTAACAGAAAAGAACCGCCGCGTCTCCGGATGCGGTAAGGGTGAAAAGGTGAGGCAAGAGCTTACCGCTCCCGTCGGAATACGGGGGGACAATACGCCTGACGGGTTGTAAGGTCATGTATACCGGCGCAGAAGGATGGCTCGTCCGATGCCGGGGGGTAGACCGCAGGAGCGCGCCGGCAACGGCGCGCCAAGATCAATGACAGACACTGCCGCTCCGGCAGCAGTACAGAACCCGGCTTACAGGCCGGCTGCATTTCTTTTCTCAGGGAACACAGGCGCAAACGCACAGCCTGCGCCTTCAGCAAATCAGCATGGAATACCAGTCTGCTTTTCAGTTTAGTCCAAACGTGATGTGCAGCACGACCAGTTCGGAGCGGGTGCCGGTCCGGTAGGGAGCGCCGGCGCCGCCAATGCCGGAAGATACGTAAAACTGCGCCTCGCCTTTCCGGTAATACCCGTAGGCACATTCGTACACAAACCGCAGCAGCAGCCGGTAGGGCCATAACTGCCCGTTGTGCGTATGGCCGTGGAGTCCCAGGTCTGCCCGGTTCATCACGATTTCGTTGAAGCTCACGGGCTGGTGGTCCAGCACGATGACCGGCCTGGAGAGATCCAGCCCTTTCATCAGCGTATGAAGCGAGGCGCGGCCGGGGTTGATGGCGTCGTCGCGGCCTGCCAGGTAAAAGGTGGAGTCCGGCATCGCCACCGAATCGACCAGCAGCACGCCGCCCGTCTTTTCCATCCACCGGTATTTGGCATGTCTGTTGGCGCGGTATTCGTGATTCCCGAGGATGATGTAGACACCCAGGGGCGCGGTCAGCTCTCGAAGGTCTTCTTCGATATGCAGCCGCTCGGCAGTCAGCGATTCATAGTCGATAAGGTCTCCGGCCAGGACAATCAGGTCGGGGTGCTGGGCGTTGCAGAGCGAGACATAACGCTGCGCCTGCTTTTTGCCGATAAACTCGCCGAAGTGCATGTCGCTCATCAGCGCCACCGTAAGGCTGTCCCTGCCTTCCACCGCTTTGGGGATGTGGATGCGGACATGCGTCACCACCGGACAGACGGCCTGCCCGTAGGCGTCGATCATCAGCGTGGTTATGCCGGCAACCAGCAGCACGAAAAGCGCCCGTCCGATCCCCTTCCGGTGTCTGCGGACGGCCTGCGGAAACCATTTCCACCGGCGGTCGGTCAGCAGGAGCAGTTCCGGCAGCAACATGGCCATCACCAGGTAGATCGAAGCGAAATACCAGGTGTTGCAGATGTGCAGGATCGCGATCATCAGGCCGTCCGGCAGGTAGCCGTGAAAAAAGAAACCGGTGAAGTAGAGCATCCATTCCAGCACAAAGAGCAGGACAAACGGCACACGCCACTTTTTCCCGGGGGGAAGCGCCTGCCGCCCCCGCCACAGAAGATATCCGCTCAGCAGGACTTGTCCGAAAAGGGCCTGCAGGAATACTCTCATGGGCGCCGGAATGAAAGGTTGAAAACGACCATCTCGCTCCGGCTGCCGATGCGGAACGGCGGCCCCCAGAGCGCCAGGCCGGATGAAACATACATGTTCGTATTACCACGTTTCCCGTATCCGTAAGCGATCTCGAAGAGGCGGCCCGTCAGCCAGTTCATCGGCCACACCTGCCCGTTGTGCGTGTGACCGCAAAACAGGAGGTCGGCGCCTGCCTCGACCGCCTGCGTCAGCGCCACGGGCTGGTGGTCGAGTACGATGACGGGCGATGCCGTGTCGATGCCGGCGACAAGCTGCGACAGCGGTTGCCGGCGCCGGTTGCCGGCGTCGTCCCGTCCGACAATCCGGATGCCGTTGGGCAGCGTGGCGACCGAATCCCGCAGGAGGCAGATCGGCGTCCGGCGGAGGAAGGCCGCGCAGTCTTCCAGTCCGCTGATGTATTCGTGATTGCCCGGGACCATGTAGATGCCCGATTTCGCGTGCAGTTGCGACAGCATCTGCTCCATGTGCCGCTCCCGCACCGGGACGATGCTGTTGTCGATCAGGTCGCCGCCGATCAGGATCAGGTCCGGCTGCTGCCCGTTGATCATGCGGACATACTGTTCCAGCATGGCGCGGGGGGTGCCCATTCCCAGATGGAGGTCGCTTACGGCCACGATCCTGAACGTGTCGCCACCGCCGGCGACGGGCTTGTTCACGGTCAGGCTGACCGTCTGCGTGGAGGGGCGCCGGTAGTGAAGGTAGCCGCCGGTCAGCAGGCAGGCCGTCAGCGCCAGCGCACAGACAAAGCCATACTGGAACGAATCGCGGAAAAGCCGGAAGAGATCGCCGCAGAGCAGGAACAGCGCCATGTAAAGGGTGAAAACCAGCCAGCCGGTGCTGTATTCGTAGAGGAAATGCGCCCACGGGGAGGCGGACATCCTGGAATTGCGGAGGGCAAAGGAGGAGAGGATCGACAGCGCGCTCAGCCACACAAGTCCTCCGAAGATCCACCGGACCGCCGGCGGGAAATGCGCGAGCGCCTGCCATCCGCGCAGGCAGATATACCCGTTGCCGCCCAGGTAGGCGGCCAGCATCAGGATTATGAAAATGATCATGAAATAAAAGTAAGTCCGGTGGTTCGCCCGCCCGGACAGATCCCGGACGGGCAAACCGTATCCGCTTATTTTTCAGGATAGCCCACCGGGTTGTTCATGACCGGGAGCTGGCTGTCGTTCAGTTTCAGCGCTTCCCGAAGCTTTTCCTGGTCCATGGAGGCGCGCGGGACGGTAGAAAGCCCGACGGCCGCACAGAAGAGGTTGATGTTTTGCGTAACAATCCCCGCATCTACCGCGCCTATGATCCGGGTGTGCTCGGCTTTCGGATCGCCCAGCCTGTCCAGATTGACGACCGTCACGAGGCAGACCGGCGCCGTCGCGGCAAACTCCTGCCCGCCGGCCACGGCTGCCCGGAAGTCGCCTCCGGCCACGGGTTTCAGCGAATGGGACGGCGCGTCATACAGGTAAGCGCCGTCGGCACGGATGGCGTAGACGTCGACTTCCTGCCTGTTCATGGCCGACGGCGCCGTGCGCTTCCCGTCCGGACGGTTGACGCCGTTGGCCGCCCAGAGCAGGTCGGACAAATCCTGCACGTCCAGTTCCCGCGGGCTGTATGCCCGATCTGAATGCCGGTCCGACAGCGCCTTCATGGTGGCCGAGCCGCGCGTTTTGTCCGGAGCCTTCAACCTGATTTCCTGCAACTCCTGTGCAGACATGCCTGCCGCCACAAGGCAGCAGATGATTCCAATAATGATTTTCTTCTTTTCCATATTATATACTGCTGTAAGAAATTATACCCGGCAAAAGTAGGAAAAATTCCGGGAGGCGGAGGCTCTTTTCTCCGTTTGATGTATTAAAAAGATGTAAGAGATGAGCTATTCCGAAATTATGTGGTAATTTAGGCGCCCGAACAGACTGCCTTCCTGCATGGAACAGGCAGTCCGGGTAATGTTTTTTTGTCTATAAAATAAAGTGTATCAATGAGAACAAACAGATTTCAGGGCGAATGGCCCAAGATAGGCATTCGCCCGGCGATTGACGGCCGGATGGGCGGCGTACGCGAATCGCTGGAAGAACAGACCATGAACATGGCCAGAGGTGTAGTATCCCTGCTGACTTCGACGCTGAAGTATCCCGACGGGACGCCGGTGCAGTGCGTGATTGCCGATTCCACCATCGGACGCGTGCCCGAGAGTGCGGCCTGTGCGGAAAAGTTCAGGAAAGAAGGTGTCGGCGTGACCATTACGGTGACGCCCTGCTGGTGCTACGGCAGCGAGACCATGGATATGGAGCCGCACACCGTGAAGGCGGTCTGGGGATTTAACGGGACGGAACGCCCGGGCGCCGTCTACCTGGCGGCCGTACTGGCTGCTCACGCCCAGAAGGGATTGCCGGCCTTCGGCATTTACGGCCGCGACGTGCAGGATGCCGGTACGAAGGACATCCCGGCCGACGTGTCGGAAAAACTCCTGCGCTTTGCCCGTGCAGCCCTGGCCGTGGCCACGATGCGCGGCAAGTCATACCTCTCCATCGGCGCTGTCTGCATGGGGATTGCCGGCTCGATCGTCAGCGCCGACTTCTTTGAGGATTATCTGGGTATGCGCTGCGAAGGAATCGACGAGGTGGAAATCATCCGCCGCATGAACGAAGGCATCTACGACGCAGAAGAGTATGCCCGCGCGCTCGAGTGGGTGAAGAAGAACTGCCGGCAGGGCGAAGATACGATCAACCGGAAAGACCTGGTCAAAAACCCGGCAGGGCAGCAGGCCGACTGGGAGTTTATCGTAAAGATGACGCTGATCGTGCGCGACCTGATGACGGGCAACCCGAAACTGAAGGAGATGGGCTTCGGCGAAGAATCGCTGGGACACAACGCCATCGCCGCCGGCTTCCAGGGACAGCGCCAGTGGACAGACCATTTCCCGAATGGCGACTTTACCGAAGCGATCCTGAATTCGTCGTTCGACTGGAACGGCATCCGCGAAGCCTTTGTGCTGGCCACCGAGAACGACGCCCTCAACGGGACCGCCATGCTCTTCGGCCATCTGCTCACCGGTACGGCGCAGGTCTTTGCCGACGTGCGCACCTACTGGAGTCCCGAAGCCGTGGAGCGCGTGACGGGGAAGAAACTGACCGGGCAAGCCGCCGCCGGCATCATTCACCTGATCAACTCCGGCGCCGCCGCGCTCGACGGCTCCGGACAGCAGCACGGACCGGACGGACTGCCCGCCATGAAGCCCTTCCGGGACATCACCGAAGCCGAAGCGCAAGCCTGTCTGGACGCCACCACCTGGATGCCCGCCAACCGCGAATATTTCCGGGGAGGCGGCTTCTCGTCCAAGTTCCTGTCGAAAGGCGGAATGCCCTGTACGATGATACGCCTGAACCTGATAAAGGGCCTCGGACCGGTGTTGCAGCTGGCCGAAGGATGGACGGTCGACATCGACCCCGAAGTGCACCGAATCCTGGACGAACGGACCGACAAGGGCTGGCCGACCACCTGGTTTGCACCGCGGCTGGGCGGTAGCGGCGCCTTCGGAGACGTGTATTCGGTCATGAACAACTGGGGTGCGAATCACGGCGTCGTCTGCTCCGGACACGTCGGCGCCGACCTGATCACGCTGGCCTCCATGCTCCGCATTCCGGTATGCATGCACAACGTCGACGAAAAGGACATCTTCCGGCCCGCCGCGTGGAACGCGTTCGGCATGGACAGCGAAGGTGCGGACTACAGAGCCTGCCAGACCTACGGACCGATATACGGATAAGTAAATGGGCGGCAAAACGTCATGCCCGGCCTGACCCTTCAGGCCGGGCTTTTTTCGTCCCGCCCCGACCCTTCGGGCAATCCGCGCTCCGGCACGCAGATGACGCAGCGTTGGAAGATGTACGCAGATAAGAGAACGTGTAAACGTCAGGAACAGACGGATCCGGGCGGATAAAAGCGGCGGAAATCCATTCGATCTGCGTCATCCGCGTGCCGGGGACACACCCGGCCGACAACATTTTTTCCCGCCGTCCGTAAAATATTTTCCCCGCTCATCTGTCAGCACAGACAGGGCAGCCGCCTGTCGGCGCGCTGCACCGGACTGATAAAACAAAACGGTAACAATTAAAAACAGTTGTATGAAAGTTCATTTATTAAAACACGTATGGATGGGTCTGGCCCTGGTCGCCGGACTCGGCGCCGCGGTGATGTGTCTGTGGAACTGGCTCACCCCCGCAATCTTCGGCTGGGAAACCATCACTTTCTGGCAGGCGCTGGGCATGTTGGCCCTGGCGCGGATTCTTTTCGGCAGCCTTGGCGGACACGGGCGGCATTTCCCTCATCCGCACGGTCATTTCCGTGAGAAATGGCAGCAGATGACACCCGAAGAGCGGGAAGCCTTCATCCGCAGAAGAAGGCAGTTTGCCTGCGGCGGAGCAGGAGATTTCTACGGTGGAAAAGGCCCCGGACAGGATGGAAACGGGAGACCGGAAGCAGAAAAGGAGTGAAGCGGACGGGAAACCGGACGCCGAAAAACTGATTGCCGCCCATCTCCCGCGCCTCAAAGCCTTTATTCGCAGGCGCGTCCCCAGCCGCGAAGACGCCGACGATCTCCTGCAGGACGTTTTCTACCAGCTGCTCAGGGCCATCGACGACCCCCTCCACCCGATCGAACGGGTAGAGGCCTGGCTCTACCGCGTGGCACGGAATGCCATTGTCAATCTCGGGAAAAAGAAACGGGAAGAATCCATGCCCGTCTGTCACGACGGAGAAAGCGGAGAAACCATGATCAGTGAGTTTTCGGAAATCCTGTTCAGCGACGGAGATGCCCCCTCGCCCGAAACGGAATACCTGCGCTCGCTGGTCTGGACGGAGCTGGAGCAGGCGCTTTCGGAACTGCCCCCGGAACAGCGCGAAATATTCGAACTGACGGAACTCGACGGCCTCCCGGTAAAGGAGATCGCCCGCACGACCGGCACGGGCGTCAACACCCTCCTCTCGCGAAAGCATTATGCCGTGCTGCACCTGCGAAAACGGATGAAAGACCTGTATGCCGAACTGACTGACCTGTAAGGCGGGGGCGGCGGCAGATCAATCCCCCGCCCACCCCTCCCCGCAGGGACGGAAGGCGGACGGAAAGGGACGCGGCGGACGCGGCGGGAGGAGGCGCCGGCGGGTGATGCGCGTCGGCGCAGAATGGTGATGCGCGTCGGCGCTCCCGTCGTGTCTGGAAGAGGGCCTGCCGGAAAAAAACGGCCCGCAACGCACTGAGGCCCGTCCCAGCCGGGACGGAATGTTGGTAGAAAAGGGAACACGAGAGACACCACCCGTCGTCCCGGTCAGGGACGGAATGTGATCGGAACGGCCTTATTTCGCACAGGTAAGACAAGCATACAGCCCCGGCATATGTCCGCCGTGCCCCCTGTTTCGTTCACAGTCCGTCCCGGCCGGGACGGGTTCTTAGGCTGCGGGCCGTTTACTACCACCATCCCGTCCCTGGCCGGGACGGGCCGTTCTTTACCGGCAGGCCCTCTTCCGGACACGACGGGGAAGTGTCTAATGGACATGTG
>JAIRXI010000183.1 GCA_031268395.1 Tannerella sp.
ACGGCGCGAACGCCGTAGGCTCCGTAGTCCACATAGAAACAGTGGGGCATGTTTTGCGAATAGATGCCGATGTTTTCGCCGACATTCACGCCCCGGGCAATCAGGGCCTGTGAGACGAGCCGCACGCGGGCGGCGAAATCTATCCATGACACCGGACGCCAGCGGCCGGCCGCTTCGTCGTGCCAGCGGATGGCCGTCCGGTCTCCGTACTTTTCCGCCTGCCGGTAGATGAGTTCTGCAAAATGATAACGGGGGAGCATGTTTTTTTCGACTATTGACATTTGTTTTTACAGTTTATGAATGATTTTCAACATCTGCTCGCCCAGTCCGACGGTATAACCCTGCGAGACGAAGACGATGCGCCCGAACGAGTCGGCGATAATAAAGACCGGCAACCGGCCGGCTGCCGGCAGTTTCAGGGCGCCGGCCAGCATGTCGGCCACGCGATTGTCCGTATCCACCCCGCAGGTGATGGTGGAGGGCAGGGCGCCAAATTCTTCCGGATGATACTGTTGCAGCGCCTGTTCATCCCCGAACAGGAAAATCAGGCTTCGGTTCCACTGCTCGAAATCCTTTCCGAACCGGGCAATGTCGCGCAGGGCGTGGCTGGTCGGTTCCTGCCGCGCGTCCAGGAGAGCGACGACGAAATAGCCGCGGCCGGCGATGTCGAGAATCGACGTCTCCTGTCCGCCGCCGGCCGGCCGGAAGGTCGCTTCGACATCCATACTGCCGATGACCCGGAGGTCGTCCGCATTTTCGCGCATCACCAGTTCCGTCGACGTATGCTCGCCGGCCTTCACCGCAAAGGAAACCATCCGCGTCAGCACCTTGCCGCTTGCCAGGCGCATGCCACTTACGATCAGATAATATCCTTCGTCGAGAGGCTGCGGACGTTTCAGGATGCCGCCCCACGAATCGCCCTGTTCCATGTCGGCGGCTGCGCCTCGCCGGTCGAAGTTCAGCGTCTGCAACTGCGCGTCCGGACGTATTTTGGCGATGGAAAAATGGGTGTAATACTTCGGATTGTCCAGGGCCGGAACAGGCGAATAAGAAGCCGATACAAAACCCTGCCGGGTCACGCCGGGCGAATCGGCTTCAAAGTCGACGTCCATCCACCGGTTGCAGTAATACTGCGCCTTCCCGGCCACGCGTTCGATGCGCGCCGGGATACCCATGCTGCGCGCCAGCGCCACAAAGAAGATCTGCCGCGAACGGGCGTCGGCCATGCGTGCCTTCCACACGCCGGCCGGCATGACGGGGATGCGCTGCGGGTTAAGCTCATCCCGCACGGCGATGTGCCGGCCAACCCAGTCGGCCAGCGTCTGCGGATTTTCGCGCGCGGAATCGACCAGCGATGCCGGCGCCTGTTCTGCGAAGAAACGTTTGTAGGGCGTCAGCAGTTCGTTGGCTATGCGCGGATTGAGGACATACCGCCGGAAAAGTTCCGCTTCGGAGAGGGAAGGGGTTTTCGCGGACAGGGAATGGCAGCAGAGTCCGGCAGGGATAGCCGGCGTATGAAGCAGGTGGTCAAACAGCGTGGCGGCCGGCGTGTCGCGCAGATCCTTGTCCGAAATCGCCTCCAGCAGGCCCAGGGCCAGTGGACGCTGTTCCGCGGATGCGCCGCGCAGGAAGGCTTCTATTTCGGCCCGGTTGCCGCGGCTTTTCAGGAGAATTTTTCCTGTCTTTTCTGCGTCAAGCGAAAGTTCGCCGGCCAGGGATGCGGCCATTTCTTCCGTGCAGAAGGTCGCCACATACGCATTGCGGATACGGTCTTCCTCCGCCAGGCGGAGGGCGTTTGCCTTCTTTTGTTCCTCCGTTGCCTCCACCGGGATATTTCCTTCCGGCGGCGGCGTCATGTCCCACGCTTCGACGATTTCATCGCCCGGCCGCCTGTTCAGGATCACCGTAACGGCGTCTTCCTTCCCGAAGCTGATCTGTCCGTATCCGAAACGTCCGTCTTTCGTTGCCCAGGCCAGCAAGTCGCCTTTCCCCGCCGACAGCGAGCTGCATCCGTTGTGATCTGTCGTTTTCCGTGCAACGGTGTAAAACTCGGCATAGTTGTACAGTTTGAACTCCACCAGCGCGCCGGTTACCGGGCGGCTGTCCGTATCCACCACCGTCACGGTGACGCGGGCGGCCGGCGCATAGTTGCGGATGACGTTGATTTCCGTATAACATTCCGTCTGTTCCATGACTTCCTCCGCCCCGCTGTAATGACCGAAGACTTTGGTGTGCATCAGCATCCCGCGGGAGGCCGGCGCATTGAACCAGGCCAGGTTCAGCACCGGTTCCGGTTCGCAGGCGCCGAGGAAACACCACTCGCCCTCGACCCAGGCCTCGACCCAGGCATGATTGTCGTCGGTATGCGCCCAGCGGGGTGTGTAGACTTGTCGTGCGGGGATGCCGACGGCACGCAGGGCGGCGGTTGTGAAGGTCGACTCCTCGCCGCAACGCCCGCTGGCCGTTCTGACGGAGGCCAGCGGCGAACTCGTCCGCCCGTCGGAGGGCGTGTAGACCACCTTTTCATGACACCAGTGATTGACTTCCAGTACGGCTTCACGTAGCGAAAGCCCCTTCACGCGGTCTTTCAGTTCTTCGTAAAAGACGGTCCGGCTGCTATCCAGGTTTTCGTTGTTGACACGCACGGGCAACACGAAATGGCGAAAGACGTCTTCCGGGATTTCCTTCCCCCAGGGCATTTCCCGCTGTGCCGTGAAACTTGCGCGCACATTCTCCAGGTAGAACTCGCCCGGATAGTCGGCCACGTCGCCTGTGGGCATCCAGGCATAAAGGAACATCAGCGCTTCGCGTTCGCGGGTCGTCATCTCCCGGTCAAACACCCGGAAGAGGGAACCGTCGGCAAAGAAAGCCCGTTTTGACTCAAATGCCTTTGCTACTTCGTTTCGACAGGTTGCGTCGGAAATAAAATGAGACCGTGGCGATGTGCAGCCCATTCCCATAAGCAGGATTGTTCCCAGGCCAATAATCATGTATTTGGTATTCATAAGCATTTATTTGGGGAGCAAAGATACCCATTCCAAATGGATTTACCGCTTTCGCCCTTCAAAAAGTCAGGATAAAGGCGTGAAATTCGGCCGGTATTTGCCGGAGATCGGCATTTCAGGAAAAATCACGGCCCGGATCGGAAAAGGGGTGTCAAAAGCACGCAGCTGACGCAGATTTGGAAGATTTGCGCAGATACGGGCGCGTATAAACATCAGGAGTGAACGGGTCCGGACAGATAAAATCTGCGAGAATCCATTCAGTCTGCGTCATCTGCGTGCTTTTGACACACTCTCTGCCATGCGCAACGCCCTCAGTCTCCCTTCTCCCTTCCCTCCGTGGCCTGCTTCAGGGCGTGAAGCGCTTTTTCGACCAGTGAACGCGGACAGCCGACATTCATCCGCATGAATCCGGCGCCTTCCTTTCCGAACATGACACCGCTGTTGAACGCCAGGCCGGCCCCGTCTTCAACCAGTCGGACAAGTTCCGGCTGGGACAGATGCAGTTCGCGGCAGTCCAGCCAGGCCAGGAAAGAAGCCTGCGGCGGATAGAGCCTGATTTGCGGTAGAGATTCCCTGAGAAAGGTATCGACCAGAGACATGTTTCCCCGTACGTAATCCAGCATCTGGCGACGCCATTCCGCGCCGTGCGTATACGCCGCCGTCGCGGCGATGTAGGAGAAGAGGGTTCCCTCGTGAAACTCGCCGGCCGTGAGAAAGGCGTAAAACGCACGGCGCAGCACGTCGTCCGGAACGATGGCATAGGAGGAAACGATCCCCGCGATGTTAAACGTTTTGCTGGGCGCCATGAAGGTAATGCTGCATTCCGCCGCCTTGTCCGATACGGTCGGGAACGGGTGGTGTGCAAAGGCCGGATAGGACATTTCGGCGTGTATCTCGTCGGCAATCACGAGCAGATGGCGCCGGTGGCAGATTTCCGCCAGCGTCTTCAGGGTCTCCTTTTTCCAGACAATGCCGGCCGGATTGTGCGGACTGGACAGTATCAGCGCCTTGCAGTCGCCGTCGATGACCGACTCCAGCTGCTCGAAGTCCATTTCGTAGACGCCGTCTCTCAGGCGCAGCGGATTGTACACCACTTGCCTGTGCAGCGATTCCGGCACGATGCGGAAGGGATGGTAGACGGGAGGCTGGATGATCACCTTGTCGCCCGGACGGGTAAAATATTCCAGCGCCAGCGCAATCCCCTTCACCACACCGGGGATAAAACTGAGCCATTCGCTCCGGACCTCCCAGCCGTACAGCGCATGTACCCAGCGCCGGATACTTTCGGTGTAGGCGTCGGAGGGGAAGGTGTAGCCGAAAACGGGATGTTCGCAACGCTCCTTCAGGGCGTCGACAATAAAGTCGGGCGTGCGGAAATCCATATCCGCCACCCAGAAAGGCATCAGGTCCTTATTTCCGAAGTACCTGTCCAGGCGGTCGTACTTGAGGCAGTCCGTACCCCGCCGTTCTATCATTTCATCAAAACAGTATATTTTCATGCGGCAAAAGTACGCAAAAAAGCGAATCCCGACATCGTCGAATCCCCCGGAAAACATTCACCGGGACTAATAATCAATGATTAATGAGGGCATATTTCAAATGATTGCTCTGTAAAACCCTCCATTACGCATTAACCGTTAATGCCTCCGTCGTGCTTCCGGCAGATGCGTGTCGAGTATGATTCAACTCACCTTATAAGGTGAGCGTGTTCATACTTATAAGGTGAGCGTGTCCATACTCATAAAATGGGTACGCCCTCCCCGGATTCCCGAATTTATATCCGGAAATATTTCCGTATTAAAAAATGCCTGCGTACCTTTGCGCCCGTCAAAAAAACAGGTTTCAAAACCTCATTACATACATTATAAATACAGAAAGTTATGTCAAAAAAAGTATCAGTAATCGGCGCAGGGAACGTGGGAGCGACCTGTGCAGACGTGCTCGCTACCCGTAATGTAGCATCGGAAATCGTACTGCTCGACATCAGGGAAGGCGTGTCGGAAGGCAAGGCGATCGACATTATGCAGACGGCCTCTTTGCTGGGCATCCAGTCGAGAGTAAGGGGCGTAACGGGTGATTATGCCGCGACGGCCGGTTCCGACGTGGTCGTTATCACTTCGGGCCTTCCCCGCAAACCCGGAATGACCCGCGAGGAATTGATTGGCGTCAATGCCGGCATCGTGAAATCGGTGGTGGAGAATGTGCTGAACTATTCTCCGGACGCGTGCCTGATCATTGTCAGCAACCCGATGGACCCGATGTGTTACCTGACGGCGAAGATTTCGGGATTGCCGCGCAACAGGGTACTGGGTTTGGGCGGCGCACTGGACAGTTCCCGGTTCAAATATTACCTGAGCCAGGCGCTGAACGCAAATCCAAACGATATCGAAGCCACGGTGATCGGCGGCCACGGCGATACGACCATGGTGCCGCTGGTATCGCTGGCAACCTGCAAGGGCATCCCGGTAACCGCTCTCCTGTCCGGCGAGAAACTGGATGAAGTGGTGGCCGCTACCAAGGTCGGCGGCGCAACGCTGACCGGCCTGCTGGGAACATCGGCCTGGTATGCTCCGGGCGCCGCCTCCGCAATGATGGCCGAAGCCCTTGTCAAAGACCAGAAGCGCATCATCTCCTGCGGCGTGCTGGTGGAAGGGGAATACGGACAGAAAGACCTTGTGATCGGCGTGCCCGTCCTGCTGGGAAAAGGCGGCTGGGAGAAAATCGTGGAATTTCCGGTTTCCGGTGCGGAAAAGGAGGCGTTCAAGGCTTCCGCAGAGGCAACCCGCAAAGTCAATCAAATCCTGATCGACAGCGGAATGCTCTAAAGCCGGAACGGCAGGAGCAGAAGTTCGGAGGGGGCTGTATGGAAAAGCAGCCCCCTTTGTTTTTTACCTTCACGACCATTAACGTTATAGCGTCGAAAAGGCAGCAATTCTCAATTAAATGGTGTATCTTTGCGTCGATTTCGTGCGTTGGAGGCCGGATTCCGTCCGTCCGGCAGAAACAAATCGGCAAAACGGATTCCATTGAATGTGTACTATTAACAAAAAAGAAAATATATGAAACGCATTTTTTTCCGGATTTTATTCTGCGGAGCAATCGTATTGTACGGTTGCCGGCCTGCCGCACCCGGACGGCAGGTGATCAGCCTCAATGGCGAGTGGCAAGTGGCTAAAACCGGCGGCGAATTGCCGGTGACCTATCCGTCTGTTGCATCCGTGCCCGGACTGGTTGACCTTGCCGCGCCGGCGCTCGACACCGTCGGTACCGTCTACCGCGACAGCAGCTGGTATTGGCACAAACGCACATTCGAACTGCCCGGCAACGACTTTGACATCGTCCGTCTGAAAATCTTCAAAGCCCGCTATCATACGAAAGTCTATGTTAACGGACAATTTGCCGGCGAAAACGACTACTGTTTCACCCCGTCATATTACGACATAGGGACTTTTCTGAAACCCGGACAGCCGAACGAAATCCTGATCGGTATCGGAAGCAAGGCCGAACTGCCCAACGATATCCCCAACGGGAATGACTTCGAAAAGATCAAGTATATTCCCGGCATTTACGACAATGTGGAAATCATGCTTTCCGGACGACCGTTTATCGACAACATACAGTGTGCGCCGGACATTGTAAACGAAAAACTCCGCGTCGTGGCCGAAGTCGAGACCGACCGTGCCGGAGGTACGCTGTCGTATTCCGTGCTTGAACGTGCTTCCGGACGGAAAGTGGCCGGCGGGTCGGCGAAAGCGGACAGCATGACAAGCGGTGGTTATGCCGTAGCCGATTTCATCGTCGACATGAAAGGAGCGCAGTTATGGACGCCGGAATCGCCCTTCCTCTATGAACTTGTTTTGAATACCGGCGCCGACGAAAAGCGTGTGCGCTTCGGGATGCGTTCGTTCCGTTTCGATCCCGACAGGAAAGTGGCGTTGCTGAACGAAAAACCGTATTACCTGCGCGGCACGAACATCTGCATATACCGTTTCTTTGAAGATCCCGACCGCGGCGCACTGCCCTGGGACGGACAATGGCCGGTGACGCTGCACGAACGTTTCAAAGACATGCACTGGGACATGGCACGCTACTGCATCGGCTTCCCGCCCGAACGCTGGTACGACATCTGCGACAGCATCGGTTTCATGGTGCAGGACGAATTTCCCGTCTGGGGGATATATAATTTCCAAAGCTCGCGGGTTGCAGAGGAATACCGTCGCTGGATGCGTGAACGATGGAATCATCCGAGTGTCGTTATCTGGGATGCGCAGAACGAAACCGTTACGCCGGTCACGGCCGACGCTTTCCGACAGGTGCGCGACCTTGATCTGTCGAACCGTCCATGGGAAAACGGATGGGCGGAACCCGACCGGGAGACCGACGCCGTTGAATCACATCCGTACCTCTTCAGCCGGTTTTTGCACGACCGCAACGCGACGGAACCGGAAGAGGGCTATCGGAAGGCGCTGTTCGGAACAGTCCAGCGTCCATTCAATGATGCAAGCGGCTTCTCCGAAACCATGCGGAAGGCGGGAACCTTCTTCCCCAATCCGTTGATCATAAATGAATACGGCTGGATATGGCTGAACCGCAACGGATCGACCACAACGCTGACCGACCGCGTGTACGAACTGCTCTGGAACGGTAGCCAACTCACGCCGCAGGAACGCCTCCACATCTATGCCCGCCACCTCGCCATGCTGACCGAATACTGGCGCGCACACCGACAGGCCGCCGGCGTACTGCATTTTTGCGGACTGGCTTATTCGCGTTCGGAAGAGCCGCGCGGACAGACGTCCGACCACTGGATCGACATCCGCAATCTTACGTTCGAACCGGAGTTTTACAAATACGTCAAACCTGCCTTTGCGCCCGTCGGCCTGATGATCGACCTGTGGGAGAAGGCATACGTGCCTTCGACGACGGTAACGGCGCCTGTCCATATCGTCAACGACCTGGCGACACCGTTTGAAGGGGAACTGACACTGGAACTTTTGCGGGACGGACAGGCAGTAACCACCATCCGGCGGACGGTGAAAGCGGAAGGCTATGCCGTAGAAATCATTCCCTTTGAAATCACGTTGCCGGACGGACCGGGCAACTATCTGCTGAAAGCTGCTATTTTGCTCGACGGCGAAGAGGTGTTCAGCTTGCGGGATATCGAACTGATTCATTCCAATTGAACGTACTTTTGCATATACGAAATTTGCCCCGCAGCGGGGGAGGAGGAACGACGAAGCAATCGCGATACACGCCGGGATTGCTTCGTCCCTTACAATGACGAATCGGGACTTTTGAGACAGCCCTCTACGAAAACGAAAACCGCAAGTCCGCGCCGGAAGGGAATAATTTATTGACTTTGCACCCGACAGATACAAAAATACTCCGCACAGGGAGATTATTTTACCAAAGCATCTGATATTCTTCCCCTGCCGGCGCGGGCTTTGCAGCCCGTGCC
>JAIRXI010000302.1 GCA_031268395.1 Tannerella sp.
ATCGTGTACATGTATTTCGTGGGGGCAACCGGGAGGATGTGCTTGTCCGTCGTAACGACATTGGCGGTCATGATAAACCGGGAGGCGTCTTCCTGCGCAAAAATCCCGCTTCGCGAGATGATCTGCGCCAGTTTGTTCTGCAGGTTCTGCGCGGCGGCCGGGGTCAGCCCGTCGATTGTTTCCGGGATCCAGACCGTCAGGGCCAGCCGGTCTGCTCCGTTTCCCGCATTTTGTGCGCGCATGGAGACGAAGACGGACAGCAGACAAACCGTGAATATGATTCTTGTAATGTTCATACTATATACGTTTATTTATCGGATAATCAGCAGAAATTCTCCCAGGCCAAGGGGAGTCATGACGGTTTTCAGGCCGCAGGCTTTCCGCAGCAGTTCGTTCAGTCCCCGTCCCCAGTTCCCGGCGTCGATGGCCTGTCCCCGGTTATTGAAAAGCGGGATGCGGACGTCGTCGAACGCCATCTGGTTACGTGTCGAGGTCGGGACGTTGAAATTGCCGTCCACCGTGTTGGCCCTCACCCAGTTTTCGATGATGTCATACAGGTAGTCTCCGCCAATTTCCGTTTCGAGTCCGTCCTCCAGCGCGCCGTTCCGGGCAGTTTCTATCCTGAACCGTATTTTGCGTCCCAGTTCTTCCGTTTCGACGTAATACGCATTCAGGGCATCTGCGAAATTGGGCAATTTGTCAAGTACGGCCGTTTCGAGCATCAGCGGCAGCACGTGCGAGGTGGTCACTTTGCTCGGTCCGCCGGCTGCGGCAATGGGTTCGTTTGTATAGGCGTCCGTGGCCTGCAGATTGAAGGTGGTGTATTTCTCGGGGCCGTTGGCCGTGATGTAATACCTCACCCGGACGGTCACGTCGGGTCTCAGCCGGTTTCGGATGTTCTCGAACGAGCCTCGCGACAGTTCGATGCCTTCGTCGCTCATGAGCGCCTCGTCTTCGGCATTCTGTATGTCGATTTTGGAGAGGGTGCTCATGGCGTCGTCCACGTTCGGGCATTTGTTGGCAACCAGCAGTTCCTGCAGTTTCTGAATGACCGACTGCATGTCCCTGTCCCTCAGCCCGGATACAAAATCATACGTTTTCACCGTCTTTCCCTGATTGTCTTCCGCTGTGAAATAGTTGTGATCCTCAAGCCATCCTTCGTCGGGAATGATAACGATGGAAGGGCTTTTCGCCTTAGGCCCCTGTCCCTGCGAATGAGCCGGCAAATGCGACACAAAAAGCAGGATAAGCGGATAAATCCATTTTATTCTTTTCATCTTGTTACAATTGTAATATACCCTCATTGATTAACTGTTCTTTTAGTTCCGAGCGGTGAATCCGCAGGACAATACCGTACGTGACGCTGCTTCGGGCGCCTTTTTTCTCCCTGTTCCACCGGTCGCTGTAACGTTCGTCCTGCAGGGAGACATACTTGAGGAACTCGCCTCCGTCCCTGAAAAAGCGGTTGAAATAAGTCTCGTGTACCATGCGGGCATTGCCCGACGGCAACAGAGGCGCCTGGTAACACAGGCTTTTACCCTCCCGGATGCCTTTGAAGAGAATGTCGTAAACAGCGTTTTTCTTCGCCTGTTCAAGGGCGTCGGCGCTGTTCCTGCCATTTCCCCAGGCCTTGACCGTGACGGAGCCGTCCATCTCGCTTCCCATGCACTCGGTTTTGTACTCATAGTTACCGGCGATCCGGTTCCGGGGGCTGCTGCAGCCGCCCCATACGGCGGCCGCCAGCCCCAAACAACACGTTACATAATAAATTGTCTTCATAATCACCTGCTGTTATCTGGCAAATCCGGCGCCCAGCCGCCGGATAATGCCGGCTTCCTCCAAATCCCTGCGAAGCAGGTCTACGTTGACCGACACGATTACGCCGATCTTGTAATCCTTACCCACCTTCAGGCGGTCCTTTGCCGCGATGGACCCGTCGTTCGTGAGCGTTACGAACTTCAGGTACTTGCCCCCGTCCGCGAAAAAGGGATCGAAGAAGTCCCTCTTTTCTTCCTCCAGATTGGGACTGTTCGTCAGGGGAGGTTTTCCCATTACGCCGTTCATGCCCGTGAAACCGCGGAAGATGATTCCGTGAACCGCGTTTTTCTTGGCCTGCTCCACCGCCACGTCGGGCTTTTGGGAATAGGACCATACTTTGATCAGATACGATCCCTGCGTGCCCACGCTGACGGGATTAATTTCGTAATGCCACTGTCGGGTGTAGCTGTCTGCCGCTTTTTGGGCAGTCCTGCACGAAAATGACACCAACATGAGTAAAACAATTGCTTTTTTCATATACTTTCTCCATTTAAAATTGAACTCTCAATCCTCCTCCCGCTGTCAGTCCGCTTGGAAACCAGCCGTACTTTAACATGCTCCAGCCCGCGCTGCCCGTCAGCTGCACATTGTGCAGGATGGCAATGCTCGCGTTCAGGCCGGCTTCATACCCCGAAGTCGGTTTGGCAACTTCGTCGATCCATTCCTGATCTTCTTCGGATACAAGCATTTCCTGAAAACCGACGTAGGGCGTTATCGAAAAATAATGGGCGAAATAAAGGTCTTTCGACAGGCCAACGCTTATGAAGCCATAAGAGTAGTTCTTATCCATCCGGATGCCGTCGATTTGCATCCGTTCAAAAGGAAGGCCGTACCGGAGGTAGGCTTTCGTACCGTAGGGGAACTTAGTCCCTTCCATCGACGGGATATATTTTGCCAGCCACATGCCGACCGACAGTTCCACCAGCACCTGTAAGTCCATTCCGCCGAGCACCGAACAGCCGACGCCCCAGTCGGGCTGCTGCCGGATCAGCATGCCGGGTCGCAGTCTTTTGCCGTAGGTCTGGTAGAAAGTGGTCGCAGGCCCGTCGCCCGTGGCCATACCTTCATTTTCGGCGATATTGGAGGTCGCCCGCATGACGCCTTTACGGACGGTAGTCTGTTCGCCTGCCGCGTTTTCGTGTATATCGTAGACGAAATAGCGCTGGTCTACCGTGACGCCCTCTTTGACGCCGATTTTGGCGCGAAGAGGATGGACGGCATAAATCTCCGACTTGACCCGGAAGTCTTCGCTGGCTTGCGTGAGGTAGAC
>JAIRXI010000321.1 GCA_031268395.1 Tannerella sp.
AAGTTTAATCCCAAAAATGCAAATACGGATAATAAGGTAAAAACGACGGGCAGACTTCCCGTGAACCAACGAGTGGCTTCCCGTGAATCAACGAGTGGCTTCCCGTGAACCAACGAGTAGCTTTCCGTGAACCGACGAGTAGCTTCCCGTGAACCGACGGAAGACATTATGTAAATTCTGTAAAAAGTTGGTTGTTCTTTCAATACCGCATCTCGGTTTTTAGACGCCGTGTTCCGTGAAGCGGTATAAAATAGGCATTTCACTTCGTTACCAATGACGAATTGTGCCTTTCGAGTCATCCTCTTATTGAAGAACTAAAAGTTAATGTAGAAAAGGGACTGTCTCGAAAGCCAAGTCCCGTCATTGCGAACGCAGTGAAGCAATCCAGAAAAGGCTGGTAATTACTGGATTGCTTCGGGATGCGCCCTCGCAATGACGACAAGATGCGGCTTTTGATACACCCCCGATATGCCGGTAGATGCGACATAAACGAAATATAACAGTTTTGGAAAAGAAAAGCCCGCAAGTCCTGCAAGGACGGCGCTTAAATATCCGCCACACTTTTGCATGCGACAACGGTACCGTACCGGATGGCGGATTGTTACATACGCATGACATAGCGTCCCGCTACGTCGTGTCAGAAGCAAGGCTACTGCCTTGTGACCCTTGCGATCCGTTCGTATCGTGTTTGACCATGCAAACGAATCCGCTTATTTATTATTATGTTCAACCCTTAAAAAACGAAATGCCTATGGATAGAAAAAAGAGCTAATCATTCAGCCGGCACAGATCCGGCATTATCAAAACAAACGATGAAAGAGTTTCATCAAAAATTAACATTAGTAAAATAAAAATTAACATTAGTAAAAATAAAATTAAATTTAAAAGCTATTATGATTAAATATAAATTTTTTAGAATCGGCACATTGCTGAGAATATTATTTATCTCATGTGCAAGTATGTGTACGCTTTTGCTGTCAGCTCAGCAGAGCGTCACTGTTACGGGAACGGTAACCGGAGCAAATGACGAAATCATTAACGGAGCAAATGTTGTAGAAAAAGGCACCTCCAATGGTGCGATGACTGACGCTAACGGAAAATTTTCGCTGAATGTTTCGGCAAATGCCGTCCTGCAAGTGTCCTTCGTCGGATATTTAGAACAGGAAATCCCGACGAACGGCAAAAGCACGTTTCAAATCGTGCTGCTCGAAGATGTAACGGCTCTGGAAGAAGTCGTCGTCATCGGTTACGGTACGGTAAAGAAAAGCGACCTTACGGGTTCCGTAGCTTCCGTTTCCAGCAAACAGTTCAAGGATCAACCGGTGAAACGGATTGAAGATATTCTTAAAGGACGCGCTGCCGGCGTGGAAGTTACCACCACGAGCGGTATACCGGGAGCAAGCATGAAAGTCCGCGTACGTGGTACGACTTCAATTAACAAGAGCAGCGATCCGTTGTATGTTGTGGACGGTATTGTCAGCACGAGCGGTCTGAACGGACTCAATCCTGCTGACATACAGTCTATGGAACTATTGAAAGATGCTTCCGCAACAGCTATTTACGGTTCACGAGGCGCCAATGGAGTGATACTTGTCACAACGCGAGGCGGGGAAGCGGGCAAGGTACAGATAACTGCCGATGTTCAAGTAGGCGTATCCAACGTCATCAAGAAATATGATTTGATGGACACTTATGAACATGCGCTTGTGGTGAATGAGGTATTGGGGGCTTCCATGATTTCCGCCGCCGATATGGAGGCTTACAAAAACGGCGCCAAAGGGACCGACTGGGAGGATTTAATGTTTCAAACCGGCGTCAGCCAGGACTACAAACTGAATATATCGGGCGGTACGACGAAGAACAGGTATTTAATATCCGGCAACCTGCTCGACATGACGGCTGTTACGATTACCTCCAAACATCAGCGCGCACAGTTGCGGGTCAATCTTGACAACGAAATAGCTTCTTGGTTGACGGTTTCAACCAAAATCAATGCATCCAGGATACATGATCACAACAATGGAGGAGTAAACTTCTATTCAATATTTGCCTATTCTCCTACCATGAAGGACTTGAAGGACGAGAAAACCGGAGTGTATTACATTGACCCGATTAATGGTGGAATAACCGGTAATCCGTATTCCAACAGGATACTTAGTTACAATGATAACTATCAGTATAATTTAGGCGGAAATATCAATCTGCTGTTCAAAATTATTGACGGACTTACGCTGTCAGTCCAGAGCGGAGGCAATTACCTTCATGCGCCATCCTATTCCTTTAGTTCGGCGCTTGTAGGACCGGGAGCCAGAAGCAGCATGGGGAACAGCAGCAATATGAACATTTACTGGCAAAATACCAATAACCTCACATACCAGAAGCAGTTCGGCGACCACAACATCACGGCGACGGCAGTATGGGAAACAAGTAACATTGAGTCAACGAGTATGGGGATAAGCGGTTCGGATTTGAGTAACGAATCCGTCGGATACTGGAATGTCGGCAATGCTGCTGTCCGCAATGCGAGCAACGACTATTCGGCTGAATCAATCGCGTCTGGCATAGGCAGGTTGTTTTACAGCTACAAGGGACGTTACATGCTGACCGGCACTTTCCGCGCCGATGGCTCTTCCAAGTTCCAAGGCGATAACAAGTGGGGATATTTCCCCTCAGGTTCTGTTGCATGGGATGTGGCTAAGGAAGATTTCATGAGCAATCAGAATCTGTTTCAACAGTTGAAAATCAGACTCAGTACAGGCGTTACCGGCAACCAGGACATCGGTCGATACAGTACGCTGGGTATGCTCTCAAGCACTTCCTACGGATATGGTACGCCCAATGCTTATCCCGGTTATTGGGGAAATGCATTTGCCACGCCCGACGTGCGGTGGGAGAAAACATACCAGTATGACGCCGGCATCGACATTAGCCTGCTTAAAGGGAAGGTGAATTTCACCGCAGACGTCTTCATGAAGGATACCAAAGACCTGTTATTCCAGAAGAGCGTCCCCGGATATAACGGCGGAGGCAGTTACTGGGTGAATCAGGGGGAAGTTAAAAATTCAGGTGTCGAGTTCTCCCTCAACGTAGTCCCCGTAAACAATAAAGACTTTATATGGGAATCCGACCTGAACGCTTCGTATGTAAAAAACGAGATTGTGGATTTGGCAGGCGACGACTTTATCCTCGACGCCAACTGGAGCTCATGGGGCGGCGCCATGCAGATCATGAAACCGGGTTATCCGATTGGATCGTTCTACCTGTATGAGTGGAAAGGATTTGATGATGCCGGCGCAAACCTTTTCACAGATATATTATATGACAAGGATGGCAATATCACCGGCTACGGCTTGACTAATGAACCTACCGGTGATGACCAGATGATCATGGAACAGGTTAATCCGAAATGGACATTCGGCTGGAATAATACCTTCAGCTATAAAAACTGGTCTGCAAGCCTCTTTATAAATGCTGCCACCGGAGCCAGCCGTATAAACAGAACCAGAGCGCAACTGTCTACCATGAGCAGCATTGTCAGAATTCGTGAAGCCTATTACAACGGATGGAACGAGGTGAGCAACAAGGCGGACGCCAAATATCCGAGTTATTCCAATCCGAACAACAAGTTTTACTCTAATTCGGACTTCTGGCTTGAAGACGCATCTTTCCTGAAGCTAAAGAACGTCAGCGTTTCCTACAGGATACCTAAGAAGATTGCGAAAATTGCCGACATACAAGTTTCTGCAAGCGCCCAAAACCTGCTTATCCTGACAAAGTATTCGGGAATGGATCCTGAAGTGTACGGCTCGTATGTGGGTACGGGAATAGACGACGGCGCCTATCCTGATTCGAGAACATTTACGTTCGGCATAAGATTTAATTTTTAATCGTATTATCAATAATTCATAATGAAAAAGGATATGAAAACAATAAATAGAATATTCAGTATCGTATTGTGTACTGTGTTTTTAGCGGGAATGTTTTCCTGCGAAGATTTCCTGGAGGAAGACCCGAAAGGCCGGCTGGCAACTCAAGCGTTCTTCTCCGATCAGGGCGATGTGGACCTGGCGCTTACCGCACTTTACAAGGCAGTAGCAGAATCAGGGTTCGGTAATAACGCCATAGGCACCAATTTCCTCGGCGGGGACGACCTCAGCACTCATCCGGCAGCCAACAAGCAGTCGTTACGTGAACATGACCAGTATAATGTGTCGGACAACAACGCATGGCTGCCCACTTTGTGGCAGCATCGCTGGTCTGTCGTGAAAGCCGCCAACTTCGTTATCAACAATGCCGGAAAAGCGCCGGCACCCGAAGCGGAGATACGGTCGGCAATTGCACAGGCGCACTATTGGCGCGCTTTTTCGTATTTCTATCTCGTACAGACATGGGGGAAGGTGCCAGTCATGCTCGAAGAAGAGATTGACTACAATGCTCCGTTAGTCCCCATTGAGGATATATACAACCTTGTAGTCGAAGACCTCAAAATCGCCGAACAGGGTGTGCCGGTGAATTACACCGCCGAACCATACGCGCGAAACGGCATTAACATTGCCGTAAGCCAGGGCGCCGTCAAGGCTACGATGGCATACGTCTATTTGTCAATGGCAGGATGGCCTCTCAACAAGGGCGCAGAATACTACCAGCTTGCCGCCGGCAAGGCAAAGGAGGTTATCGACGGCGCCGAAAGCGGCACGTACTACTACTCCCTCCTGGACGAGTACCGTAAAGTGTATTCCTGGGAATATAACGACAAGAATCCTGAAGTCATACTGGGAGTTTACTACAACCTGAATAATACGCCTAACGCGTCGCCAGTCGCCGACTACTTGGGGGACATGGCGCAGGGAGGATGGTCGGATACGGACGGCGAGATTAAGTTCTGGGTGAATTTCCCGGACGGACCGCGCAAAGAAGCTACGTATTTCCCGCAAATAATGTTGTTCGACGGCGTACTGCATGATTGGTGGTATGATACCCCGAGTGAACCGCGTGTGATAGTTGCTCCTGTTTTCATAAAAAGTGCCGAAGGCGCCGATCGAGGTACGGAATTTGATTACACCGATCCTCGCGGCAGGGAATGGGTAGGCGAAAAGCAGCGCCAAACCATACGTCTTTCGCAAGTATACTGCTGGTATGCCGAAGCTATAGGCCGTTCGGGGCAGACGAACGCCCAGGCTATCGAAGCGCTTA
Organism: Tannerella sp.; assembly: GCA_031268395.1. Classification (GTDB taxonomy): domain Bacteria; phylum Bacteroidota; class Bacteroidia; order Bacteroidales; family Tannerellaceae; genus Tannerella. The sequence goes on from JAIRXI010000321.1 coordinate 5,194, forward strand.
ACAAAGTGCGCAACCGCGCCGACGGACGCGCCTCGAATATCTATACGTCCGGCATGACGGCAGAACAGTTAGCCGAAGCCGCCTATAACGAACATGGCTGGGAAATAGCCGGATATTACTGGGCGGGATTTGCGACGAGATACCAGGACATGTTCAGGATGTATCGCTTGAAGGATCATTTTGAATTTCGGAAAATAAATCCTGAAATCGAAGTAGCACCCGGCGTCTTCCGCAAGGAGGGTGTACCGGTATCAGGTGACTGGAACGACGGAAGAATGTACTCTCCATATCCTTACGGCGACAAGGTTCTTAACCCGAATCTGAATTGAGAAATTTTTAAATAGAATTATTATGATTAAGAATAGAATTAAATTTTTGGCTGTTGCGATGACCATCATTGCGGCAGCAGTATTTGGGATGCAGTCGTGTTCAAACGACGATGAAAAGAATGATTATTTAATCATCTTTGAGCCGAAGAATATCACGATGCTGGTAAACTCCACCGCTACGATTACGGCAAGCACCTATCCAGCCACCGTAGACCTGACATGGGAAAGCGATAACCCGTCGGTCGCTACGGTCAACGGACAAGGCGTCGTAACCGCCGTATCCGCAGGCACGGCAAACATATCTGCCACGTCGACAAGAAAAGACAGGAAGAGCAAAGTCTGCGCTGTAACCGTCATCGGCGAGATCGAAATCAAACTCTCCGCAAACGCCATAAACCTCGTCGAGGGGAATACGCAGACGCTCACAGCCGAAATCATACCGAGCAATGTCTCGCAGGAAGTAACATGGTCGTCCGGTGATCTGTCGGTAGCGACAGTCGACGGTAGCGGTACGGTCACGGCAATAGCAGCCGGTACGACTACTATCACGGCGACTTCGGCGCTTAACCCCGGCAGAACAGCCGAATGTAGCGTAACGGTGGAATTACTGCTTTCTATCGTAGCGATGGACAAGATTACCGGACTGTGGAGGTTCGAGGATGCTAACAACCTCACGATGTCGACTATCGGCTCGAATCTCCAGGCTACCGGCGGCGCTTACGAGTCCATCGACGGACCCGACGGTACTAAGGCTGTGAAACCCAGCTCTGGCAGTACCTACAAAATCATCCACAACATACCTGCCAACGGCGGAGGCGCCCGCGTCAACGAATATACGCTGATGCTTGATATTCGCGGCACGAAGGCTGACTTTAATGGCTGGATCTCCGTCTGCAACACGAGAGATGGCAATAACGGCGAGGGCGTCCTGTGGATCGACGATGTAGGCAGGATAGGTTACGCGACGCTGGGTGGCTATTCATCGATCACCGTACAGCCCGACACATGGCACCGCGTCGTGATAGCTGCCAAGCTTGGTGAATCGCTGAAGATCTACATCGACGGCAACCTCGCATTCACAGCGAGCAACAATATCGACAAAGACGGACTGATGAGCCTGCCGCTCGACGGACTGCACGTCGGCACCGACGGCACGAACTATCCCGGTCCGAGCTTTGCCGAAATATGCATCTGGAATCAGGCATTGACCGACGATCAGATCGCTGAACTCGGCGGCGTACAATAAACCTTGCAGGTACTTGTCCGCAGGTAAGCTCACCATAAATAATCAAAGTAGAGGCGCTCAATCATTGAGCGCCTCTACTCATTTTAACCCAGGTGTTAATTCCAGTCTGGCTACAATTGCCGAGCATGGAATCTTCTTAAAATGCCGACCAAAATGGTTATAGAAGGTGCGACAATTTGAGATGCAACCGCAAAAAAGCTTAACAACAAATTCGGTGAAAAAAAATCGCATGTCTTTCAAAAAAATGTCTTACTTTTGTTTCCGTTTATTTGAATGTATTTTCAACTGAGTTGAAGATTTTTTTATTAATTAATATATTGTTTTAATGGAAAAACAATTTGTCGAGACGGACGATATCGTAATCCGTTTTTCAGGTGATTCCGGGGATGGAATGCAATTAACCGGAACACTTTTCGCCGACACAGCCGCTTTTTTGGGCAATGGCGTATCAACTTTTCCCGATTTTCCTGCCGAAATTCGAGCTCCTCAGGG
>JAIRXI010000322.1 GCA_031268395.1 Tannerella sp.
CTCCGCGCCGGTTTGCGCTTTCGCCGGTGACGGATACTTCAATTTTTTGTGCGTTTGCCCTGAATCTCTTTTCAGTCAAAAAGGCTTTGCAGTATTGCAAACGATTTGATCTCAGGAAAATCCGATAGGTGCAATTGGTAATATTCCAGGATGCGGCAAATGATGCGCGACCGTTCGCGACCCGAAAAGGTATATATGGCCATGTTTGCGTAATTCATCCGGAGTAGCCGGTAGAATATGATACTTTCCGCCCGGTCCAGGTAGTGGCGATGTTCCGGCGGCATGCCGGTAAAGATGCCGTTCATCATGTCAAAACAGCTTCCCGGACAGTAGGAGTCTGCATTCGGATACACGCCAAGGTAACGCGCCAGGTCCATCAGGAATACCAGATGGAAGTTGGCGACACCCTCGTCTGAGAGTTCCAGCCAGCGAACGGATTCATACAAGTAGCCGAACAGCCGGACGTCCGGCTCTTTCGTGCGCAGGGTCCGGTAAAGAATCTCGGCCAGGAACAGCGCGATGATGTTTTTCACCGGATGCGTCGGGATTCGGGTCTGCGGATAACAGGCTTTCACTTCCCGGATGCGATGGATGTCTCTCGTATTTAAATGTTCCACCTCCATTTCCACCGCCGAGAGCGGCAGGAACAACGCACGGGGGACAGCCGTTTTCCGCCCTTGCGGGCGGGCGACCAGATAGGTCGCGCGCCCGAAGGATTCCGTGTATGCGTGAACAATGGAATATCTGTCGCTGTAGGGCAGGGCATGCAGTACGATTCCACGCGTTTTACTCAACATGTCTTCCGTTTTCCGGCGTTATGGCGGAGTAAACCTGCCTTATTGTCGGAGGTCCAGCTTTGCCGCGTTTTTTTCGCGAAGATGAACCTGCGATGCTTCATTCCCGGCCAATATTGAAGGTTGTTACCTGTTTGCCGGTGAAGTTGCCGGCATCCCGTCCGTAATGATATACCTCCGGTATTTCTTCCGGCTTGCCCTGCTGCTGAAATCGGCGTAATGCCGAAATGTTTTCAGATAAATATTTCATGACTATTGTAAGTGATGTGCAAAGATAGCGTATTTGCATGTATTTCGGGTGGAAGGGACAAAAATTATTGAGGAGTGCAAAAGATGAATGCAGACTTGGAACCAACAATTTTGTCAATCGTGGTTTTAAATCCTGTGCCGCGCTCCATAATTTTAGAATTAAAATTAATCCGTGGCTTACGAAAACTGATTTACATAAACTCTAATATCCGATGAAAAGATAGATCATTCGGGCTATTTCGGCAGGCATTTTTTGACGGAGGTAACGGTAGCGTTAATTCACATTGTATTCCGATGTGTCCGTCATACCCTTCGCGCGTCCGAGGTTCGCGTGACGGAAGGGGCGTAGTCCGGCGAAGCAGCCGGCGGTCTTCACGTTGAAGGGGACGGAAGGGATAATTTGCGGAACTTCGGTGCCCATGCCCGGCCACCCGTTACCGGCGAATCCCTTTTTGTGTGTTTATCCTGGACGGAAGCATTTGTTCGTGTTTCTCTTTGTAAAAATACATTCGAAAACGGATAGACAAACCCGGGCGAAAGCCCTCAGAAGACATTTCAAACGCGCTAAATATAGATTCGAAAATACGTTACGTTAAACGTTCGTACGGCCTGTAATCCTTACGGGAGAACGGCCTTATGGTAACACATGCCGTATCCGCCGGCATGGGGATCTCCCCTGTCTTTTTTACAGATCAACCGCTTTCACGCGGAAAACCTGGCCGTTACGAGCAAAAACCAGTTCCCCGTTTTCCTCTTTTCTTTTCTTTACCAAACGCTGAAATGCAAGACTTGCACCTTTTATTACGTTCTCCTCAAATTTACTTAACTCACGTTCATTCATAAGACTTCAATTTATTATAAACAACAGAATTATAGATAGTTCGTTTATTATTCTTTTTAAACCCCTTGGCTATCACCTCCAAAGGCGACAAGGAATTGTCTGCAACCATCCAAAAATCACAAATCGGCAAATATAACTCAAACAAGTTGTGAATGCCTGCTTCATAACGGCGGCGAATCGTTGATTCCGTCACGTTATGACCGCCGGCGGCCACCCTGTTCTTGACACGTTCCACTGCCAGATCCGGCGTATTCAGCCAGAAATAAAGCAATGTGACGTAGTATCCTTTTTCCTGTGCACCCTGCAACAGTTTGGCAATCGAACGACTGGCCAGCGTAGTTTCCAGTGCAAATGTCTTTTTGGCAGCGATCAGCTCTCTAATTCGCTTGTACATAATCCGGCTTGCCTCAACTGCCACAGTAATATTGTCTGCGTTAAAAGGAGACAAGCCTTTTGCAATCTCATCGGAATTGACAAACTCCTTACAACCTAACATCTCTGGTAGAATTGTATAAGAGGCCGTCGTTTTTCCGGCGCCATTGCATCCGGCTATTATGTATAAATACGGCACAACTTTTCCTCGTTATTCGGGGGCAAATATATGGATTAATTTTTTACCAGCAATGGATTTTCCCAAAAAAAATCGAGCTGATATATTCAAATTCGCCGGTTTTATACTTAAATTCGCCGGTTTGGTACCGGGATCCGCTTATTCTTTCATCAGATCGCTCAAGATTCCGTCCGAAATAAATGCACTGAGGGGGGTCAGCCGGAAAGTTCCGTCTGATACCACAAGCAGACCGTTCCGGATATAGGGCTGCGCGTGCCGGAGAAAATGGTCGGCCAGTTCCGTCCCAAAGGTTTCGCGAAGATCGACCGTACGGATGCCCCACACGGTGCGGAGACGGGTGATGACATAATCATTGTATTGCGTGCGGAGGTCGAGGCATTCCTTTTCGACGGCCGGATTCCCGCAAATGATTCCCCGGAGATATTCTTCCAGGGAAGCGATATTCCACTGGCGGGAGTCGAGATCGCAGGAATGGGCGGCAGGCCCGACACCAAGGTATTTCCGTCCGGTCCAGTAGGACGAATTGTGGCGGGAGAAACAGTCCGGCTTGCAAAAATTGGATATTTCATACTGTAAGTAGCCGGCCCTGGCAAGCATATATAATAATGTATGGTACAATTGCACGCTGATTTCTTCATCGACCGGACAGACAGCGCCGGATTGCCACTGCCGGTAGAGTGTCGTGCCTTCCTCGTAAGATAAATGGTAGGCCGAAAGATGGGGCACATTCAATTGAAGCGCGACCTCAAGGTTTTCTTTCCAGCGTTCGAGCGTTTGACCGGGAATGCCATATATCAGGTCAATACTCAGATTGCCGTATCCATGTTCCCGGCAGCGGTGGACGGCATTCACGGCCTGGCGACTGCCGTGTCTGCGGTGCAGCATCCGCAGGTCGGCATCTCTGAAACTCTGTATGCCCAGACTGATACGATTGAAAGGGAGTGGCTGCAAGGCTGAAAGATAGGCCGGGGTCAAGTCGTCAGGATTGGCTTCGAGCGTGATTTCGGCGCCGGCAACTACGCTGTAATAGCGATGGACGGTTTCAAAGATACGCTCAAAATCATCCGCCTGTAATTGAGACGGTGTACCGCCGCCAAAGTAAACGGTTTCCAGCGATTCCCCGTTCAGGTAGTTTTTTCGCAGTTCCAATTCGCGCATCACGGCCTCCAGATACGCAGTTTTATGTCGCATTTCTGTCTGGGAAAAAAAATCGCAGTACGTACACCGCCTGGAGCAAAACGGAACGTGAATATACAAACCAGCCATTGAATCAGTACATTATGGCCCCGTGACGGTGTCTCCGAACGAAGCGGCAACACTCGAAGGCGAAGCGCCCGGATTGAACGTTATGTTTATCCCGATTGATGCCGTTATTTCGCATCAAAAAGGGAACCGGATCCCCCGCAGATAAAACCTGAGAAAAGATTTTTTTCATCGAATCCCATGTTGTTTGCTGGATACTCTTATTTTCATGATTTCCTAACTGGATAAAAATGATGGACAAAGATAGTCATTTTGGGCAGAAGGAGTGTTCCGGAGCAGTGGGAAAGAAAAACATGTTATAAAACATTGTTTTCAAACATGCTTTTTTTAGAGGGCTAATTCGCCAACAATCCTTAATTTGCGCCGCTTAATGAAAGTGCATCATTGATTCGTGTATAATTTAAAATGATAATAGAATGAAAGTGTATCAAACAAGTGAAATTAAGAACATCTCTATTTTGGGAAGTAAAGGCGCCGGAAAAACCACTCTCGCAGAAGCCATGCTCTACGAGGGTGGTGTTATAAAACGTCGTGGCACTGTGGAAACAGGCAATACAGTAAATGATTATTTCCCGGTTGAAAAAGAATATGGTTATTCTGTTTTTTCAACCGTTTTTAGTGTCGAATGGAATCATTTCAAATTGAATTTCATTGACTGTCCGGGTTCGGACGATTTCGTCGGCGGAGCCGTATCAGCACTGAACGTGACCGATACGGCGCTGATGGTGCTGAATGCACAGTATGGCATGGAAGTGGGAACCGTGAATCAGTTCCGCTATACCGAACAACTCCGCAAACCGGTAATATTCATTGTTAATCAGCTGGATAACGACAAGGCCGATTATGATAACACCGTTGCGCAGTTGAAGGACAACTATGGAAGCAAGGCTGTTCAAATCCAGTATCCCCTGAATACCGGCACCTCGTTCAATGCCGTGATTGACGTGCTGAAAATGAAGATGTATCGCTGGAAACCCGAAGGGGGTGTACCGGAAATACTGGAAATCCCGGCCGAAGAGACAGACAGGGCGGGCGAATTGCACCGTCTCCTGGTCGAGGCGGCCGCCGAACATGACGATGCGCTGCTGGAGAAATTCTTCGACGAAGGAACGCTGTTGGAAGACGACATGCGGGCTGGGATCCGCGCCGGCCTGATCACGCGTGGGATGTTCCCGATTTTTTGCGTCAGTGCAGGGAAAGACATGTGCGTACGTCGCACAATGGAGTTTCTGGGGAATGTAGTGCCCTGTACCGACAGGATGCCGCGACCGGTAACGGCGGAGGGCATCGAGGTGGCTCCGGACGCCGCCGGCCCGGCCAGCCTCTTCTTCTTCAAGACCACCGTTGAACCGCATATAGGGCAAGTCTCCTATTTTAAAGTGTTGTCGGGAAAAGTCAGGACGGGCGACGATCTGAGCAATGCCGACCGGGGTTCCAAAGAGCGCATCGCGCAGATATTCTCGGTCGCCGGGCAGAATCGTGCGGAAGTGCCGGAAATGATGGCCGGCGATATTGGCGCTACGGTGAAACTGAAAGACGTCCGCAGCGGGAATACGCTAAATGAAAAAGGCTGTGACTACCGCTTCAACTTTATCCGGTATCCCGATCCGAAATACCGCCGGGCGGTGAAGTCCGTGAACGATGGCGACATGGAAAAACTGAGCGAGATTCTCACCCGGATGCACGAAGAAGACCCCACATGGGTCGTCGAGCAATCCAAGGAACTGAAACAGATGATCCTCTCCGGTCAAGGAGAATTTCACCTGCGCACGCTGAAATGGCGCGTGGAGAACAACGACAAACTGCCGATTGAGTTCATGGAACCGCGTATTCCTTACCGCGAGACCATTACGAAAGCCGCCCGCGCCGACTACCGCCACAAGAAGCAGTCGGGAGGCGCCGGTCAGTTCGGAGAAGTACACCTGATTGTAGAACCCTATTACGAAGGCATGCCGGAACCGAGTCTCTACAAGTTTGGCGGACAGGAATACAAGGTTCCCGTTCGCGACGTGCAGACGCTGGATCTGGAATGGGGAGGCAAACTGGTCTTTGTCAACAGTGTCGTGGGTGGCGCCATTGACGCCCGTTTCCTGCCGGCCATACTGAAAGGCATCATGTCGCGGATGGAACAAGGCCCGTTGACCGGTTCGTATGCCCGCGACGTGCGTATCATTGTCTACGACGGCAAGATGCACCCGGTGGACAGCAATGAAATTTCGTTCATGCTGGCCGGACGCAATGCCTTCAGCGCCGCCTTCAAGGATGCTGGCCCAAAAATCCTGGAGCCAATTTACGATGTCGAAGTGCTGGTGCCGGGCGACTATCTGGGCGACGTGATGAGCGACCTTCAGGGCCGTCGCGCCATGATCATGGGCATGAGCAGCGACAAGGGATATGAAAAATTGATGGCCAAAGTGCCGCTGAAGGAAATGTCCTCCTATTCCACCTCGCTGAGTTCGGTCACCGGCGGACGGGCTTCGTTCACAATGAAGTTTGCCAGCTACGAACTTGTCCCGGCCGATGTCCAGGAGAAACTGCTCAAGGACTATGCCGCAACGCAGGCCGACGATTAAGCCATAAAGGAAATTTTCAAAACGGGAATGTGAGTATGGAGGAAAAATGAATATTGACTCATGCTCACACCCTTTTTTATCACTTGAAGCTGGCAATACCGTATGGAAGGGGCACATGCACACAGTTGCCGGCAAAAGACAGTGGCAAACGAATGAAATCGGACACTGCCGTTACCGCACAATAATCGCAGGCAACTGCTCCTGTCTATTGCAGGACCCTGTTATTCAAAAGACAGATACGGCAACATGCGCAATCGGTCATTCTCGGTAAAGTCGTCCAGCAACTGTAGATTTTCCCAGCCGGAGAGTTGTTTTTTCTGCCTGCGAAGCCGTTCGATGGCCCTGGCCTGCCGGTAGTTGATATACGGATGTTTGCGGAGCGAATCCATCGGCAGCGAATTGACCGGCAACTTCCGGACATACGACACATCCACCGTAAACCAGGGCGACAGGGCGGCATATTTTTCTTCGTCAATACCGTATACATCTTTCAGTTGAGCAATCGAATGAAAACCACCCAGCAGGTTCCGGTATTTTATGATCCGGCCGGCAAACGCGCTGCCGATGCCGGGGACTTTTTTGAGAGCGGTCGTATCAGCCGCATTGATTTCGAGCGTAGTGCCCGGCTTAAACTTTTCCGCACGCGGGGGACGGTCCAGCGAAGTCATCCGCTGCACACGCCCGGAGACGCTTTCGCGTGGTTTCGCCGTCGTCCGCCGGGGTTCGGTCTGCCGCCGGGCGGAAGGTTTTTCCGGCACAGCCGGTACAGCCGGCGCCGGCGTTTCCGGCGCCGGAGATTGCGCAGCGACTGGTGAGACAGCTTCCCCTTCGGGAACGGAATCCGGTTGCTGTCTCAGTATCAGGATCATACCTGTAATGACGATCAGGACAAGCAACACTGCAAGCGCCTGTCTTTCGCCTCTGGAAAAATAGAAAAAATCACGCCATTCCATATTATATCTGTTGCATAAGGGATACTATCCGGTAACAAGCCCGTCGCGCAGGTGAATGATCCGGTCGGTTTTCGCGGCCAGACTCTCATCGTGCGTAACAATAATGAAGGTCTGCCCCATCTGATTGCGCAGGTCGAAAAACAGCGTATGCAGTTCCTCCCTGTTTTGCGTGTCCAAGCTGCCCGAAGGTTCGTCGGCCAGGATGACAGACGGGCGGTTGATCAACGCCCGTGCAACAGCTACACGCTGTTTCTCCCCGCCGGACAGTTCCGTCGGCTTGTGTTTCATCCGGTCGGTCAATTTCAGGAAATCCAGCAGTTCCCTGGCCTTTTTCCCGGCGATGGCGAACTTTTCGCGGCTGATCAGTGCCGGAATCATCACGTTTTCTTCCGCCGTGAACTCCGGCAGGAGCTGATGAAACTGGAAGACAAACCCGATATGGCGATTCCGGAACGTCGAGAGTTCCCGTCCGGTCAGGCGGAACGGGTCGACCCCGTCAATGACCACGCGACCTTCGTCCGGTTTGTCCAACGTTCCCAGTATTTGCAGCAGGGTCGTTTTGCCGGCGCCACTCGGCCCCACGATCGCCACAATCTCGCCATTATTTACCTGCAAATCAATACCCTTAAGGATTTGCAGCCTGTCAAAACTTTTCGTTATGTGTATTGCCTGTATCATAAAATAATCGTTTTCCTCAAAAAAGAGCGAACGAAATTAGTAAGAATTTTAGGATTTACAAAGGATAAATCAATTTTATTGCACGGATAAATGAAAAAAAAATTGCACCTTTGCATATCCAAATATGCATGAGATCGTGAATAGTTTGAAGAAAATTCTAATAATGGCAGATAACCAGCCGATTACGGCTACAGGTATCATATCTCTCTGGAAGGGTATTTATTCGGAGAGCGAGGTTCTTGTTGCGAAAGACAAGAAAGAACTTCTGGCGTTGCTTGGGAAATGTCCCCTGGCACTGGTAGTACTTGACTACACACTGTTCGACATGCCGGGCCTGGAGACCTTGCTGATTATCGGGCTGCGCTTTCCACAGGTGCGCTGGATGCTTTTCAGCGACGACCTGAGCGAAGCCTTCCTGCATCGGATCGTGCTGGAAAAACAGTTCAGCGTGGTGCTGAAAGACGCTTCAGTAGAAGAAATCAAGCAGGCGCTTCAACAAAGTTATTCTCTGAGCAAAAAGCAATTCCTCTGTGAACGGGTGAAGACTATCCTGAGCGGCCGGAAGGATGCGCTCGACAAACTGTCGCTGACCGCGACGGAAAAGGAAATCCTGAAAGCGATTGCGCAGGGCAAAACAAGTCAGATGATTGCCGACGAACGCTGTTCAAGCATTCACACCATTTCCACGCATCGCAAGAATATCTTCCGCAAAATCGGCGTCAACAACCTGCTCGAAGCAACGAAATACGCCGCCCAGATCGGGATTGTCGACATGTCTGAGTATTACATTTAGACGGCTGTGTTGCACGGAGGGATTGTGCTCCGCAGCAGACAGGCGCCCGGTACTTCCGGCCCTGCGGCAATCCGCCAAATCAAGGCCGTCTCTACCGGAAGACTGATCCTTGACCTTCATGAAACACGGAGGTCGAACGGAAAGAGACAGTGCGAAAATGAGTGTGTGAGTAAAAAGGAAAAAGGCTATCTGTTTATAGCCGTAACCAAAAAAACAGATCATATAACCTTCTCTATAGGAGCAAAGGTGCAGGCTTGGTACTAATACCAACCCGCTATCATAAAGCCGTTAATATTCAATGAAACCCGGTTACGGATTTGACAATTCATGTCATAACCGCCCTTTTGATATGAATAATACCATATTATCCTGCCCTGAAAGATGAAATACTTCATCGCTGTCTTGAAGCAGGCACATTCAAGCGGAGAAAAGTCAATCAGGGCATTGTTCCGGTGCAGGGGAATGATATACGATAACTTTTCCCGCTCCATCAGGGCTATATTGCTGCTGCTGAAAAAGCCCCTGTCAGCAATGAATACTACCCCGCCATTCGCTTATACACAGCGACATGGGTTTCACATCGGTGATATAGAAAACAGTTTCCTGAAGCACTTGTTTCCATCGCACTTGTGACTTAATTGCCCCGGCAGTGAGCCAGACCGACAGAAAAATACGTTCCGGTCACCTTCCTGAAGGGCGGTGGCTGCGGTCGCGTTCTTTATTCTTGTCCGGTTTGCTGCTTTTGCCGTCTTGCCCGGAGCGCGTCTGGTTCGAGGGCGGTTTGTCGTAACTCCGGTCGCGACGATCGTCGCGATAATGACTGCCGTCGTGTTTGTCTTCGCGACCGCGTTCGGGCGACACCCAGGCGCGGGTATTGCTCCGGGCCTTGTCGTAACGGCGTTCCCTGGCCTGTCGGATCGCCACCTGCGAACGATCGTGACGGAAACGGGCATAGTCACGCCGGTGTAGCCGGTTGTGAATCCACGGATCCGGATCATGGTTCAAAACCACTTTGTACATCCGGTACAGATCGTACTTGCGATAACTCAATGGCAAATAATAACTTGATACCCAGCGCCTGCCGTCCAGACAGTAAAACAGCGTGCGGTTGACGTCAAAGTAGATATTCAGTTCCGGAAAATAATAGAACGCGGCGTAATCGTAGCCGCTCGGACCCCATGCCGGCTGCCGGTCGATATTGATGTCGACGTGAACGGAAACCGCCTGCGCTTGTGCTTTGCCGGCATAAAACAGGCCAATTGCCAGCGCCAAACCTGAAATAACAACGAATCTTTTCATGACTTTTACTCTTAAAACATTAATAGTACATACCTTTTTTCTTCCTTAGGCTCTTAGACGGAAGGAAGTGCGCCAGGTTTATTCGAGTGCAAAAATAATACGATTCTTCCAAATAGGATAAAAGAACAATGTTTTCACATCATATTTGAAGTATAATAGCTATATTTGCAGCCATATTGATAAGAAAAGAGGCTGTTAATCGGCATAACGTCAACAAAAGAATGGACAGAACAGAACATTTAAACAACGCAAAAGGGTTATATAATGCAGTTTATGAACACGACGCCTGCGGTGTAGGCATGCTGGTTCACATCCGCGGAGAGAAATCACACGAGATTGTGGAGTCTGCGCTGAAGGTGCTTGAAAACCTGCGGCATCGCGGCGCCGAAGGCGCGGACAACAAGACGGGTGACGGCGCCGGAATCATGGTACAGATACCTCATGAATTTATTTTGCTGCAGGGCATCCCCGTTCCGGTAAAGGGAAAATACGGCACGGGACTGGTTTTTTTCCCCAAAGACCCGGCACAGCGGGCGGAAATGCTTCAAATCATGAAGGAAGAAATTGAAAGGGAAGGACTTTCTCTCATGCACATCCGTCAGGTGCCGACACAGCCGGATATTTTGGGATCCGACGCACGGGCGGCCGAACCGGACATCAGGCAGATCTTTGTGACCGGATGCAGCGAACAGTCATTGCTGGAACTGAAACTGTACATCGTTCGCAAGCGCATGGAAAACAGAGTGGGAAAAAGCGCCCTGCCGGCAAAAGGGGATTTTTATGTCGTTTCGCTCTCTTCGCGCAACATCATATATAAAGGCATGTTGGAAACAATGCAGTTACGGCATTATTATCCCGACTTGGTAAACGATTACTTTACGAGCGGACTGGCGCTGGTGCATTCGCGTTTCAGTACGAACACATTCCCGCGCTGGAGCCTGGCGCAGCCTTTCCGTCTGCTGGCGCACAACGGCGAAATTAACACGATCCGCGGAAACCGCGGCTGGATGGAAGCGCGTGAAAGCGTGCTGAGGCTACCCTCGCTCGAACGTATTGAAGACATTTGCCCGATTATCCAGCCGAACATGAGCGACAGCGCGTCGCTGGACAACGCGCTGGAATTTCTGGTCGCTTCGGGTATGAGCCTGCCCCACGCGATGGCGATGCTCATCCCCGAAAGTTTCAACGACAAGAACCCGATTTCGGACGACCTGAAAGCCTTTTACGAGTATCACTCCATCCTGATGGAGCCGTGGGACGGCCCGGCGGCCCTGCTGTTCAGCGACGGGCGCTATGCGGGCGGCATGCTCGACCGGAACGGACTGCGTCCGGCGCGTTACCTCATTACCCACGACGGCCTCATGGTCGTCTCCTCCGAAGTGGGCGTAATTGACCTGGAACCCGGGCGAATTAAGGAAAAAGGCCGGCTGCAGCCGGGAAAAATCATCCTGGTGGACACGCTGAAGGGGGAACTTTGTTATGACCCGCAACTCAAAAAGGAACTGGCAGAAGCCAAGCCGTACCATACCTGGCTAACCGTCAACCGTGTCGAACTGGACAAACTGAAGTCCGGCCGCCACATGGCAAGCAGCATCGACCGCTACGGGCAGCGACTTCGCCTTTTCGACTACAGTCGCGAAGAGGTGGAACGCATCCTGATACCGATGTGTACAAGCGGCGCCGAGCCGGTCGGTTCCATGGGGAACGATACGCCCCTGGCCATATTGTCCACCCGCCCACAGTTGCTGTACAACTATTTCCGCCAGCAATTCGCTCAGGTAACCAATCCGCCGATCGACCCCATACGGGAAGAACTGGTGATGAGCCTGGCGGAATATATCGGCGCGGTGGGCGACAACATCCTCAGCCCCCATGCATCACACTGTAAAATGGTGCGCCTGCCCCATCCGATCCTGACCAATACCCAACTGGACATTTTGTGTAACATCCGCTATAAAGGATTTAAATCCGTCAAACTGTCGATGCTCTACAATGTGCAGGAAGGAAGCGAGGGGCTGGAACATGCACTGGACACGCTGTGCAGGCAGGCCGGACAATCCGTGTCCGACGGCGTGAATTACATCGTACTGAGCGACCGGGATGCCAGTGAAGAACGGGCGCCCATCCCGTCGCTGCTGGCCGTGAGCGCGGTGCACCACTACCTGATTTCCGTACAGAAGCGCGTGCAAACCGCCCTGATTGTCGAAACCGGCGAACTGCGCGAAGTCATGCATGCCGCGTTGCTGCTGGGATATGGCGCCAGCGCATTGAATCCGTACATGGCCTTTGCCGTAATGGACGATCTGGTAAAGAAAAAGGAAATCCAGCTGGACTACGGCACGGCGGAAAAAAATTACATCAAGGCACTTTGCAAAGGACTGTTTAAGATCATCAGCAAGATGGGAATCAGTACCATCCGGAGCTATCGCGGCGCCAAACTGTTCGAAGCCATCGGACTGAGCAGGGAACTGTCCGCCAGGTATTTCGGCCATACAGGCAGCAATATGGGCGGGATTCGCCTGGAAGAAATCGCAAGCGATTCCAGACGGCTTCACGACCGCGCCTTCCACCGGCCACTGGAGAAAATCATGCCCTACAACGGGATTCTCAGTTACCGGAAAGACGGCGAGAAACACGCCTGGAACCCGGAAAGCATCTCTACGCTGCAACTGGCCACACGGCTGGGCAGTTACCGGAAATTCAAGGAATATTCCCGGCTGGTGGACGAAAAGGAACAGGCCATTTTCCTGCGCGATTTCCTGACGTATAAAAAAGGAAAGCCCATTCCGGTGGAGCAGGTGGAGCCGGCAGGCGAAATCATGAAACGTTTTGTTACGGGCGCCATGAGCTACGGATCCATCAGCCAGGAAGCGCACGAGACCATTGCTCTGGCGCTGAATAAAATTCATGGGCGAAGCAACACGGGCGAAGGTGGCGAAGACCCCGAACGCTTCAAGCCGCGCGCCGACGGACTGTCGCTCCGTTCGGCCATCAAGCAGGTGGCCTCGGGACGGTTTGGCGTAACAACCGAATATCTGGTCAACGCCGACGAAATACAAATCAAGATCGCCCAGGGCGCAAAACCGGGCGAAGGCGGTCAGCTTCCCGGACACAAGGTGAATCAGATCATCGCCCGGACGCGACATTCCATACCGGGTATCTCGCTGATTTCCCCGCCGCCGCATCACGATATTTACTCCATTGAAGATTTGGCGCAACTGATCTTTGACCTCAAAAACGTCAATCCGGACGCAGAAATCAGCGTCAAGCTCGTTTCGGAAAGCGGCGTGGGAACGATTGCCGCCGGCGTAGCCAAAGCCAAAGCCGACCGGATCATCATCTCCGGCGCCGAAGGAGGCACGGGAGCTTCCCCCCTCAGTTCCATCCGTTATGCGGGAACGACGCCCGAAATAGGCCTGTCGGAAACGCAGCAAATCCTGGTAATGAACGGGCTGCGCGGGCAGGTGCGCCTGCAGACCGATGGCCAGCTGAAAACGGGCCGGGACATCGTCAGGATGGCCCTGCTGGGCGCCGAAGAATTTGGTTTTGCCACCTCGGCGTTGATTGTCCTCGGATGCGTGATGATGCGCAAGTGTCACATGAACACCTGTCCGGTGGGCATAGCCACGCAGGATGAAGTCCTGCGTAAACGCTTTTCCGGACGGCACGAATATCTGGTGAATTTCTTCACCTTCCTGGCCGAAGAGGTGCGCGAACACCTGGCCGAAATGGGCATTGCGAAACTGGACGACATCATCGGACGTACCGACCTGATTGAGCAGAAACTGCCGGACGCCGCCGTCAAACACCGGCTACTGGACTTCTCCCGGCTGCTTTACTTTAACGATGCCGTGGAACGCACGTCGATTCGGCAGACCACGAAGCAACATCATAAAATCATGGATGTAAAAGACCGTGAAATCCTGCGCGAAGCCGGAGAGGCCATCGAAAATCAAACCGGAATATCGCTGGAACATGCCATCGCCAATACCGACCGGGCTGTGGGCGCGATGCTGTCGGGCGTTATCGCCAGGCGATATGGAAACGCCGGGCTGCCCGACCATACGCTGAACGTATATTTCAAAGGCTCTGCCGGACAGAGTTTCGGCGCATTCCTGGCGCATGGCGTTCATTTCCGCCTCGAAGGCGAAGCCAACGATTACCTGGGCAAGGGACTGAGCGGAGGATACATCAGCCTGGCGCCGCCGGAAGGGTCGTCTTTCGTAGCCGGAAACAATACGATTGCGGGGAATACCCTGTTATATGGCGCAACCGGCGGCGAAGTATATATCTGCGGGCGAGCGGGCGAGCGGTTCGGCGTGCGCAACAGCGGCGCCATTGCCGTGGTGGAAGGCGTGGGCGACCACTGCTGCGAATACATGACCGGCGGACGGGTCGTCGTGCTTGGCGATACGGGCCGGAACTTTGCGGCCGGAATGAGCGGAGGCGTGGCGTATGTGTGGAACAGAAACGGCGACTTCGACTTTTACTGTAACATGGAAACGGTCGAACTTTCGCTGATCGAAGACAGCATTTCGCGCAGGGAACTGTATGACCTGATATGCAACCATCACCAGTATACCGGCAGTCTGCTGGCCGCCAAAATCATTGACAACTGGGACCGGTATGCGGACGAGTTCATTCAGGTGGTCCCCATCGAATACAAAAAGGTGATGCAGGAAGAACAGATGAAGAAATTGCAGCGGAAAATCGCAGAGATGCAGCATGACTATTAAACCTGACAGCGAAAACAATGAGACATTCAGGACACCTGCAACGGCTTGACGCAGCAGACAATCTAACAGACAGACGATATAACAGATAAGAAGATGGGAAATCCGAAAGCATTTTTGACCGTACCCAGGCGGGAGGCGGGATACCGTCCCGTCGAAGACCGAATCAGCGATTTCGGCGAAGTGGAACAGACGCTCAACAGCAGCGACCGCCGCACGCAGGCTTCGCGCTGCATGGACTGCGGCGTCCCGTTCTGTCACTGGGCCTGTCCGCTCGGCAACAAGCAGCCGGAATGGCAGGACAAACTCTATCGCGGGCAGTGGGAAGAGGCTTATTATATTTTGGAGCAGACATGCGACTTTCCGGAGTTTACCGGGCGCATCTGTCCGGCGCTCTGCGAGAAAAGCTGTGTACTGTCGCTCAGTATCCACGAACCCGTGACGATTCGCGAAAACGAAGTCGCGATTGCTGAAATGGCCTTTCGCGAAGGATTCATCCATCCGGTACAGCCCGTGCGCAACGGCAAGAAAGTGGCCGTTGTCGGGAGCGGCCCCGCGGGGCTGACCGTGGC
Organism: Tannerella sp.; assembly: GCA_031268395.1. Lineage (GTDB taxonomy): Bacteria > Bacteroidota > Bacteroidia > Bacteroidales > Tannerellaceae > Tannerella. Next base: position 15,320 of record JAIRXI010000322.1, read on the forward strand.
CAACCGGCTGAACCGGAAAGGCTATGAAGTGACGGTTTTTGAAAAGGATGAATTTGTCGGCGGACTGCTCCGCTACGGCATTCCCGGTTTCAAACTGGGAAAGAAAATCATCGACCGCCGCATCCGCCTGATGGAAGCGGAAGGCATCCGGTTTAAACCGAACACGGACGTCGGGCGCGACCTGCCGGCCGGCGAACTGGTCGATTCATTCGACGCCGTCTGCATCGCCATCGGCAGCGAAACGCCGCGCGACCTGCCGGTAGAAGGGCGCGACCTGCAAGGCGTTCACTTCGCCATGGAACTGCTGGCCCGGCAAAACCGGATCCTGCAGGAAATCGAAATCCCGAAACAGGAACGGATCAGCGCCAAAGGCAAAAACGTGCTGGTCATCGGCGGCGGCGATACGGGCAGCGACTGCGTCGGCACGGCCAACCGTCACGGCGCCGCCTCCGTCACGCAGATCGAAATCCTCCCGCAGCCGCCGGCCGGCGCCAACCCGGATACCCCCTGGCCCGCCTGGCCGCAGATCCTCAGGACAAGCAGCAGCCACGAAGAAGGCTGTACGCGCCGCTGGAATCTGATGACCAACAGGTTTGTCGGCGAAAACGGCATCCTGAAGGGCGTCGAAATCGAGGAAGTCGAATGGATCTCCCGGGGCGGCGACCGGCCGGTCATGCAACCGACCGGCAGAAAGGAAACGCTGGATGCCGATCTGGTCTTTCTTTCCATGGGCTTTGTACACCCCGTGCAGGACGGCCTCCTCCGGGAACTGTCGCTTGCCACAGACGAACGCAAAAACATAGCCGTCGATGGCAACAACCGTACCTCCTGCGCGAAAGTGTTTGCCTGCGGCGATGCCGTTTCCGGCGCCAGTCTGGTCGTCCGCGCCATGGCCTCCGGACGCGGCACGGCCGAATCCGTCGACCGCTTCCTGAAAGAATGACAGGAAAGCCTTGTACAGCAGATTAAATATAAACAAAACAAAAAACAGAACGTTATGTGTGGAATAACCGCCATTTTCAACATCCGCAGGGATGAGTCGATGGAAACGCTTCGCAAACAGGCATTGCGAATGAGCAAGTGTATCCGTCACCGCGGGCCGGACTGGAGCGGAATATATACCGGCCAAACGGCCATACTGGCGCACGAGCGCCTCTCCATCGTCGATCCGGCGTCCGGCAAGCAGCCCCTGTTCAGCCCCGACGGGCACGTGTCCCTGTGCGTCAACGGCGAAATTTACAATCACCGTGAACTGCGCGACCGTTTCGAGGGAAAATATGAATTTCAGACCGGCTCGGACTGCGAAGTGATCCTGGCCCTGTATCAGGAAAAGGGGATCGATTTCCTGGAAGATCTGAACGGCATTTTTGCGTTTGCGCTCTACGACGAACAGAAGGACGTGTTCCTGATTGCCCGCGACCCGATCGGCGTCATTCCGCTGTATGTGGGAACGGACGCCGCCGGGCACATCCTCGTCGCCTCCGAGCTGAAGGCGCTGGAAGGATTCGCCACGCAGTACGACCAGTTCAAGCCCGGCCACTACTGGTACAGCGGCGACCGCGAGCCTGTGCAGTGGTACCGCAGAGACTGGATGGACTACCGGAACGTGCAGCATAACGCGAGCGACAGGCCGCTGCTGCGCAAATCGCTGGAAGACGCCGTGCGCCGCCAGCTGATGAGCGACGTGCCCTACGGCGTACTGCTCTCCGGCGGACTGGATTCGTCCATCATTTCCGCAGTGGCGAAACTGTTTGCCGGCACGCGCATCGAAGACAGCAGCCGGAAAACGGAAGCCTGGTGGCCGCAGCTGCATTCGTTCGCCATCGGACTGGAAGGTTCGCCCGACCTGATTGCCGCAAAAAAGGTGGCCGACCATATCGGGACGGTGCACCACGAAATCCATTACACCATACAGGAAGGACTTGACGCCATCCGCGACGTGATATACCATATCGAAACCTATGACGTGACGACCGTCCGTGCCTCCACGCCGATGTACCTGCTCGCCCGCGTGATCAGGAGCATGGGCATCAAGATGGTGCTTAGCGGCGAAGGCGCCGACGAAGTGTTTGGCGGATACCTTTATTTCCACAAGGCGCCGGATGCGGAAGCCTTCCATAACGAGACGCTGCGTAAAATCGGCAAACTCTACCTCTACGACTGCCTGCGTGCCAATAAAAGTCTGGCGGCGTGGGGCGTGGAGGGACGTGTGCCGTTTCTCGACAAGGAATTTCTGGATGTGGCCATGCGTCTCAATCCGGAATCGAAAATGGCGCCCGGCAAGGTGATCGAGAAGAAAATCCTGCGTGAAACCTTTGCCGACATGTTGCCCGAAAGCGTCGTCTGGCGTC
>JAIRXI010000351.1 GCA_031268395.1 Tannerella sp.
CGTTCATCGTTCATAGATCATCGTTCTTTTCACGAAAATAGCTATATTTGCGGCCAGCTATCAATAGAATTTATGGAGAATAAAGAACAGTTAGAACAACTTATGGCTCATGTCAAACGGCTTGAGAAACTGACGGAAGACATTCACGAAAGAGAAATTTATCCGGTTGCCTTTTTCAGCGAAGCGTTTGACATTACCAACCGGATACAGGCCCTGCTGCACCGGATGGAAGTTTCGGAACTGGCGCTGTTCGAGCGGCAGATGAAGGTGCATCAGGCGCAAATCCAGTCCATGGGCCGCCTTTCGGACTACATGTCATCGCCCTCCGATACGCCGTCCGAATCACTGGAAATCCCGCCGCCCGCCCTGTCCCCTGCATCCCCCGTGCCGCCCGTGCCATCCGTGCCATCCGTGCCGCCCGTGACAGAAAAGCCGGCAACGGCAAGTCCGCCGCCGCCCGTCCCCCGCGTCACCCTGCCACCCGTCCCCCGCGCTACTCCGCCTCCCGTCCCTCCCCCGCCACCCAAACGGGCGGCGGAAAAACCGGAAGGCTGGCTCAACGAAACCATCGAGAAAAACAGGCTGGCCGACCTGAAGAAGGCCTTCACCCTGAACGACCGCTTCCGTTTCTGCCGCGACCTGTTCGGCAGGGACGAAAGCCGGATGAACCGGAACCTCTCCGACCTGAATGAAAAGGATTCGTACGAAGCGTCGATTGCGTACCTGCGCGGGCAGTTCGGCTGGAACTTCGAGGACGAAACGGTCGCCGAATTTGTCGCGGTGCTGGAGAAACGTTTTTCCTGATGCAGCCCGTTCTTCCATGGCCAAACTGATCCTTGTTCCCACTCCCGTCGGCAATCTCGAAGACATGACCTTCCGGGCGGTTCGCCTGCTGAAGGAGGTCGACCTGATTCTGGCCGAAGACACGCGAACCAGCACGGTGCTGCTGAAACACTATGACATCCGGAACCGCCTGCAGTCGTACCACAAGTTCAACGAACACCGGCAAACGGAAAAGATCGTGGAGCGCATCCGCGGCGGTCAGAACGTGGCGCTGATTTCCGACGCCGGGACGCCGTCCGTCTCCGACCCCGGCTTTTTACTGGTGCGCGCGTGTGTGCGGCAGGGCGTGGAGGTGGAATGTCTGCCGGGAGCTACCGCCTTTGTGCCGGCGCTGGCCGTCTCGGGCCTGCCGAACGACCGGTTCTGCTTCGAGGGTTTCCTGCCGCTCAGGAAGGGACGGCAGACGCGCCTCCGGGCGCTGGCCGCCGAAGAGCGGAGCATGGTGTTTTACGAATCGCCCTTCCGCCTGCAGAAAACGCTGGCCCAGCTGTCCGAAACCTTCGGCGAAGACCGGCCGGCAGCCGTCTCGCGGGAGTTGTCCAAGCGCTTTGAAGAAACCGTCCGGGGATCCCTGAAAGACCTCCTGTGTCATTTCTCCGTGAACGAACCGAAAGGCGAGTTTGTTATTGTGATAGCCGGATGCGGAAAATAAAAATATTATATTAACAGTATGTATATGAAAAAGATTCTATTATTGTGCTTCTGTACGGCATTGCTGACGTCCTGCGTCGAGCAGTCGGCCAAATACAGAAAACTGAAAAGTGAAAACGAAGCGCTGACCGCCGAGAAAACGGCCACGTCGGCCCTGCTGGAAGACATGTTGACGACGCTGAGCGACATCCAGTCCGACATCCAGTCGATCCGGGAGGCAGAAAACTACCTTGCCGTCGAGCCGGGAGGCGGAGAGATCAGCCCCTACCGGAAAGAACAGCTCAAGAACAATGTGCGCCAGATAGCCGAAATCCTGAAATCCAACCGGGAACAGCTGGCTACCCTGCGCGAGCAACTCAAGAACAGTCATCTCCGGTCGGAAGCCCTGCAGCGCACCATCGACCGCATCGGCGCCGAACTCAACCAGAAAGCGGCGATGATTGCCACTCTGCAGGAAGAACTGGCCAGGAAAGACGTCCGGATCAGGGAACTGGACGACGTGGTCGTGTCGCTGAACGAAAACATCGAAAACCTGTCCGAAGCAACCGCCGCCCAGACAAAAAAACTGGAGGAGCAGCACCGGAAACTGAACACGGCCTACTACTGTCTGGGTACGGCCAGGGAACTGAAACGGCAAAACATCCTGACCGGCGGCGGACTGTTTGCCAAGTCGAAAGTGCTGGAAGGCTTCTTCAACAAAGACTACTTTGTCGCCATCGACATCCGCGAAGTGACCGAAATCCCGCTGTATGCCGGCAAGGCCAGCCTCCGTTCCACCCATCCGGCCGGGACCTACCGGTTTACCAAAGACGAACACGGCAACCTGACGCTCGACATCACAGACGTCGAAGAGTTCTGGCAGACGGGCCGCTATCTGGTGATCGAAGTCAAGTGACCCTCCGCGACACGTCGCTTTTCTTCGACCCGGGCGACACGTTGTGGGGCACCGCCCGGCGACCACAGCGGATGTTTATCCGCCCCAGCGGCTTTCGCGACGGATGAACGCCCGACGGAAAGGAGCGGTTCATTTGATTGGGCGTTGCGTGCAACGCCCGTACGACCGGGCCGTCAAAAATCCCGGCTCGGCGCAGCGGGATGCTGCGTCGTGTTAAATCCCGGCTCGGCGTAGCGTCCCGCTACGTCGTGTTGAAAGCAAGGCTCCCGCCTTGCGCCTCGCTCGGCGTAGCGTCCCGCTACGTCGTGTTAAAAGCAAGGCTCCTGCCTTGCGCCGATCCCACGTATAAATATGTTGTTCGGATGGTGTTTCGTGCGGTGCATGGTTGCGGCACAAGGCAGGAGCCTTGCTTTTAACACGACGTAGCGGGACGTTACGCCGAGCGGGAGTTACATAAAAAAATTAGCCGGGGCGACATGCGTTTTTTTCAACGGGGTATTGTTGTTATCTTTGCGGCCTGTTTCATGCAAATGCGACCTGTTCCATGTCGAAACCTTATTATGAGTTTGGCGATTTTCTAAAAAAGCGATTTCTGTTCAGGACACAAAAGATCTCCGTCAATGCCGGGTTTACGTGTCCCAACCGCGACGGCACCAAAGGCGTCGGCGGATGTACGTACTGCAATAACGCCACGTTCAATCCCGGCTATTGCCATACGGCCGGGCAGGGCATTTCCGCCCAGCTGGAGGAAGGCATCCGCTTTTTTGCCCGGAAATACCCGGAAATGAAATACATTGCCTATTTCCAGGCATACACCAACACCTATGCGTCCATAGAGGTGCTGCGGCGGAAATACGAAGAGGCGCTGGCCTTTCCGGGTGTCGTCGGGCTGATTCTCGGCACGCGACCGGACTGTATGCCGGATGCATTGCTGGACTATCTGAGCCGGCTGTCCGAAAAAACGTTCGTCTTCATCGAATACGGTCTGGAAAGCACCTGCGACCGCACATTACAGCGCATCCGCCGCGGTCATGCGTGGCAGGATTCGGTCGACGCCGTCCGGCGCACGAATGAAAGAGGCATACCTGTCGGCGCACATCTGATCCTGGGACTGCCGGGCGAAGACCGGGAACAGTTGTTGCAACAGGCCGGCCTGATTTCCGCCTTGCCGCTGACGGCCCTCAAGTTACACCAGTTGCAAATCATCCGCCACACCGCCATGGAAAAAGAATTTCGGGCACATCCCGAACATTTCCGGCTGTACGGAGCCGAAGCCTACGCAGACCTTGTCATTGATTTCCTGGAGCGGTTGCGTCCGGACATTGCCATCGACCGGTTTGTTGCCCAGTCGCCCGGACATCTCCTGATCGCACCCGACTGGGGACTTAAGAACCACGAATTTACTGCGATGGTCAACAGGCGTTTTGCCGTCCGCCAAACCCGGCAGGGAGCGCGATTCACGACCTCTTATTAACGATGAACGATGAATGATGAACGATGAACGGGGTTTGCCCGTCAGGGCATTCATATCCATAGAAGAAGCGATTAAACCGGCGGTTGAAC